>JASGCF010000179.1:3184-6904 GCA_030054275.1 Limnohabitans sp.
TTTTCCTGAAGCGCTTTTCCTGAAGCGTTTTGCCCGAAGCGACACACCCGAAGCATGGCTGCGATGTTGGAGAGCAGGGTTGTATCGATGACGCGGCCTAGCTCGGTCGAGTGGACGGCGTTTCGCGTCATTCCCGCCCAGAACTGCAGCATTTCTGCACATCGAGTCGAACGGTCGCACCGCACTTCGGGATTCTCACCAAGACCGCGAAGAGCGCCAAAGGCGGCTCGGTCGATTGGCCGATAAAGACCCCATGTCGAATGACCTCGCCCGCATCCTCCGGCTTGAAGTTCCGTTGATCGTGCAGATCGCGGAGCGTCGCATGCCCCTTTCCGAGGTGACGGCCCTCACGCACGGCTCGATCATCGAACTTCCCAAACAGATTGACGAGGAATTGGATGTCCTTGTCAACAACAGTCAGATCGGCTCTGGTCGTGCCGTCAAAGTTGGCGAGAACTTCGGCGTCCGCATGACGAATGTCGGTGCGGTGACAGCGCGTGTTGCAGCCCTTGGTGGCTGATGGCGCACGAACTGACATCATTCGCGCAGCATTCGTCTCTTCCCTCTCTACACACTTCGATTCCTACCGTTCGCGCGACGGCTCCAACAACCGCCCTCACGAACGCAAAGATAGGTTCCGCATGCCACGCAACATCCCTGTCGGAAACGGCGAAATGCTCGTCGCGTTCGACGACCACTACCGAATGCGCGACCTCCATTGGCCGAATGTTGGCCAGCCGAATCACACCTGCGGTCATCTGCAGCGTTTCGGCGTGTGGGCCGACGGTCAGTTCGCGTGGATCGATAGCCCAGGTTGGACGCGAGATCTTCGCTACAAGCCAGACACCATGGTGACGGAAGTTCGCCTGCGTCATGAACGACTCGGGCTTGAGTTGCTTTGCCACGATGCGGTGGACTATTGGAGTCCGGTCTACTTCCGCCGCGTGATCGTGACCGATCTCTTGGGAAAGCCACGCGATGTGCGTGTGTTCTTTCACCACGACATCAGCGTGAACGAATCTCCGGTCGGTGACACCGTGATGTTCGATCCGCAAACCGGCGGCCTTGTTCACTACAAGGACAATGTCTACTTCCTACTGAATGGCTGCTCGTCGGGCCGCTTCGGTATTGATCACTGGGCAACTGGCGCGAAGCGCATTGGTGATGCCGAAGGCACATGGCGCGACGCAGAAGATGGCCTACTTTCGCGACACGCGATCGCACAGGGCTCGGTCGATTCGACGATTGGCTTTGGCATTGCGCTCAGCGCGTGGGGCTCTGGCTCGATGCACTGCTGGTTGGCAGCCGGTCGCACGCACGAGCAGGTGATTGCACTCAACGACAAAGTGCGCATGAAAACGCCGCAGCGCATGATGGATCGCACCGAGGCGTATTGGCGACTCTGGGCGCTCAAAGAGCCGCTTGATTTGTCGCCTCTGCCCGAGCGCTTGCGCGACATGTTCGTGCGCAGTCAGATCATTTGCCGTACACAGATCGACAACGGCGGTGCGATCATCGCGGCAAACGACTACGACATCACGCACTTCGCTGGTGACACTTATTCATACATGTGGCCGCGCGACGGCGCTCTTGTGTCGCACGCACTTGTGCTTGCTGGTCACGGCGAGTTGTCGCGAAACTTCTTCCGCTTCTGTGAGAAGGTCATCACGAAGGATGGGTATTTCCAGCACAAGTACAACCCGACTGGCACGCTTGCGTCGAGTTGGCATCCGAGTGTTGTCGATGGTGAGCGAGTTCTTCCTATTCAGCAGGATGAAACTTCGCTTGTGATCTGGGCGTTGCGCCGACACTTCCAAGTGTTCCGCGATGTGGAGTTCATCAAGACCACCTACAACACGCTCGTTGTAGAACCGGCGAATTGGATTCTTCGCTATCGCGATCACAACGGACTTCCGCTTCCGTCGTGGGACTTGTGGGAAGAGCGTCGCGGCGTGCATCTCTTCACCGTCGCGTCCACCATTGGTGCGTTGAAGGCGGCTGCGAGTTTCGCGCAAGACATGGGTGCGTACGACCGCGCGGCCGAATACAACGAGGGTGCGGAACGCATGCGTGGGGCGATGATTCGCCACATGTGGGAGCCGGAACGCAATCAGTTCGCGCGCATGGCCACCCCGCTCTCGGATGGCACCTATCGCTTGGACATGACGATCGATTCGAGTGCGTTTGCGCTGTTTGCGTTTGGTGCCATGGACGCGCGCGATCCCAAGGTTGTGGCCATGATGAACGCAGCCCGCGAGCGGCTGTGGGTGAAGACGCATATCGGTGGTCTTGCTCGTTATGAGAACGACTATTACCACCGCGTCGAGCACACGAATTTGCGCGATGTGCCGGGGAACCCGTGGGTTATCTGCACCTTGTGGGTTGCGCAGTGGCTGATTGAGTGCGCAGAGTCGGTGGAAGAGCTTGAGCAAGCGCTGCCCTACCTTCACTGGACCGCCGATCGCGCGTTCCCGTCGGGCGTCCTCGCAGAGCAATTTGACCCCTACACAGGGGCAGCTATTTCGGTGAGTCCCCTCACTTGGTCGCACGCGACGGTGATGATCGCAACGATCAAGTACCTGCTGAAGCATGCGCAACTCACCGGACGCCCTTCTGGCAGTTTGGCCGAGCGGGCATTCGGAAAATCGCGATGATGTTCGGCCCGATCCGCGAATCTACGGATCGGGCGGCCCGAACCCGTGCCGCGTCTCCGAACGGGCGCCTATTTTCCATGCTTCCACTCGACAGGCAGATTGCAGAATCCATTGACGGCGTTGCTCGCGCACTTGCCGAGTGGTCTGTTGGCGCGCTGTATGAACGCAATGCCGACTTCACCGAGCGCTACGGCGCGCTTGGACGCGCGCTTTGGAAAGGCGAAATGGTGAATCGGCTGCAATACCTCTCGGAGGGCATTGCAGCGGATCGCTCGGCGTTGTTTGTGCAGTCGGTGGAGTGGGCGCGCGCCGCGTTTGTGGCTCGCAATATGGATCCCCGTGATTTGGCGGAAAGTTTGCTCGTCCTCGACGAGACCATCCGCGCGGAACTTCCGGCGCAGGTTGCATCGCGGGCAAGTCGATTCATTCAAGAAGGCATTGCAGCGGCTCGTCGCGTGCCGCGCGGCGACGGTGGACCGGCGGATTCTCTGCTTGATTCCGACGAAGTCGACGGCAATCGCGCTCGGCTCTATCTCCTGCATTTGCTCGAGCGAAAGCAGTCGAAGGCTGTGGATGTGCTGCTTGACGGCGTGCGCTCGGGCTTGAGCGTTGCCGATGTCTATGAGAAGGTCATTTCGCCAGCGCTTGTCGAAGTTGGCCGCATGTGGCACTTGCGTGAGGCGACTGTTGCGGACGAACACTATGTGACCGCTGCGACGCAATCTGCGATGTCTGTGCTGCGTGGGAAACTGCCGCAAGCAACCCCGAATGGCAAACGCATCCTCGCTGCGAGCGTCGGCGGCGATTTGCATGATGTCGGTATCCGGATGGTTGCAGACCTCTTGGAGAGTGAAGGCTTCCAAGTGGAATGCATGGGTGCCAACATGCCCGTCGAGGACATTGTCGAGCACGCCATCGACGAACTTGGACGGCCGCAATTCGATTTGATCGCGCTCTCTGCGAGCACGGGCTTGGCGATTCGCTCGATTGCCAGCGCGATCGCTGCAATCCGCAACGCGACTCCGGATCACCACCAGTTGGTGATGGTTGGAGGCGGTCCGTTCGT
>JASGCF010000180.1 GCA_030054275.1 Limnohabitans sp.
GCACCTTCGTTTGGTACAACTATCGTCGCTGCCCGGCTGTCGCGCTCGCGCATCGCTTGGTGAAGGAGGGTCGACTGGGTCGCATCTTCCATGTGCGTGCGAGTTACCTGCAAGATTGGGGTGGACCAGAAACGCCGCTTTTGTGGCGTTTTCAAGGCGATCTTGCTGGTTCTGGCGCGCATGGCGATCTCAATGCGCACATCATCGATATGGCGCGTTTCATCACTGGCGACGAGATCACCGAAGTGGTTGGCTCGATCGAAGAGACTTTCGTGAAAGAGCGTGCAGTTGTCGCAAGCGCTGGCGGTGAAATCTCGGGCAAGGGCGCGAAGAGTTCGTCTGGCAAGAAGGCTGGAAAGTCAACCGTTGATGACGCGGTGCTGTTCCTCGCGCGATTCAAACAGGGTGCCGTTGCGAGCTTTGAGGCAACGCGTCTAGCGACCGGCAATCAGAATCGCAATAACATCGAAATCAACGGCGAGAAGGGCTCGCTGAAGTTTGATTTCGAACGCATGAACGAACTCGAGTGGTGGGATCACACGCTCGATCCCAAGTTGCGCGGGTGGAGCCGCATCATGTGTACAGATGGCGCTCATCCCTACGCAAACCACTACTGGCCTGCGGCACATCTTCTCGGATACGAGCACGGATTCATCAGCCAAGCTGCGGACATCTGCGCCATGGTTGCTGGTGGATCTCCAGTGGTGTCGATGCCCGACTTCGAAGATGCGTTGAAGACCCAGTGTGTGCTTGAAGCGGCGATCCGCAGCGCGCGTGAGCGCCGGCCAGTACCGATTCGCGAGTTGGACAAGTTTTAGCGCTCGCAACCTGCTTCGCAACTTGCTCGCTTTGGCGTGAATCGCGCCAGAGGTCGACGCCGCAGCGGCGACCGCGAAAATGACGACTGCTTCGCAACTTGCTCGCTCTGGCCAGCTCCCCTCGGAGTGAATCCGAGGGAGCTGTGGTAGCGTCCTGCAGCGGCGACCGCGAAGACACTTGACGCTGTGCACGCCAGAGGGAGCCGCCGCAGCGGCGACCGCGAAGACACTTGACGCTGTGCACGCCAAAGGGAGCCGCCGCAGCGGCGACCGCGAAAATGACGACTGCTTCGCAACTTGCTCGCTTTGGCGTGAATCGCGCCAGAGGTCGACGCCGCAGCGGCGACCGCGAAGACACTTGACGCTGTGCACGCCAGAGGGAGCCGCCGCAGCGGCGACCGCTCGAGCTTTCAGCGCTCATTTTCGAAGGGAACCTGTTTCGTGAACAGGCGCCCGCGCTGTAACATCGCGACCCCGTTCCACAGGTTTCTTCGATGCGAGAAGTTCCGCACACGCATTCAAATCATCACTCGAGTCATCACTCGGGCAAATCGCAGCGCGACTCGCACGCAAACAGTCCGGCGCAACTTTCGTTCGCCGAGATCGAGCAGCATCTTTCGCGCGCTGTGGACGCGCTTCGATCTCTCCAGAAGCCTGATGGCCACTGGTGCGCAGAACTCGAGGGCGATTCGATTCTGCAAAGCGAGTATCTGCTGATGAAGTGGATCCTTGGGCAAGAGTCGCAACCGCTCGTGGATGGTCGGGGCCCCGAAACCTTGCAGCGCATTCTCACCTACTTGCGCACGCAGCAGCGCGATGACGGCGGATGGGGGCAGTATCCCGGATCGAAGCCCGACATCTCGGCGTGCGTGAAGGCCTACTTCTGTTTGAAACTCTTCGGTGATTCGCCCGACGCGCCGCACATGAAGAAAGCGCGCGCACTCATTCGCCATCTCGGCGGTGCGGAGAAATGCAATTCATTTACGAATTTCTATCTCGCAGCACTTGGGCAGATTTCGTGGAACGCGGTTCCTGCGATCCCCCCCGAGATCGTGTTTCTTCCGAAGGCCTTTTACTTTCATCTCGACAAACTGAGCGCGTGGAGTCGCACGATGATTCTGCCGCTCGCCATCGTCGCAACGAAGCGACCGACGCGCGAACTTTCCGCCGCGCTCGGCATCGGTGAACTGTTCGTGGATCAGGATGCGCGGCACCTGCTGAAGCCAACGAACGATGCGCCGCCCGCGTGGAAGAAGTTTTTCTTGCGCGTCGATCGCGTGCTGAAGAAGTTGCACGATGTCGGCGGTACGCCTTGGCGCAACGCAGCCATAGATCGTGCGTTCGATTGGATTGCCGCTCGGGCTGGGCAAGATGGTGCGGCCCGTACCGACGGCGTTGGCGCGATCTTTCCGCCGATGGTGTATTGGCAGATCGTGCTTCACGCACTTGGGTACGAGCGCACGCATCCACTGGTCATGCGTGCAGAACGCGAACTCGACGCGTTTTTTGTGCCGCTTGGCGCGGGAAGCGATGCGCCCATTCGCATTCAGCCGTGTTTCTCACCCGTTTGGGATACCGGCATCGCGCTGTACGCGCTGGCCGATTGCGGGATGACCATGGAGGACGATGCGGCGGCTCGTGCGGCTGCGTGGCTGGTTGGGCGCGAGTGTCGATTTGCCGGTGATTGGCAGGCGAATGTTGAAGGCGCTGTGGTGCCAAGCGGTTGGTATTTCGAGTACGCCAATTCGTACTACCCAGATGCGGATGACAGCGCGATGGTCGCCATGGCGCTTGCGCGCGTCGCGCGTTTCGAGAAGTCCAACGATCGAATGCGCGAGGCAGCGCGCGCGCACGCGATGGAAGCCGCAGAGCGCGGCGTGCGTTGGATTCTGGCCATGCAGAACGACGACGGCGGTTGGGCTGCGTTTGATCGCTCGCGCGATCGGCGCATTCTTGACTATGTGCCGTTTGCAGATCACAACGCAATGCAGGATCCATCATGCCCAGATATCACGGGGCGCGTTCTTGAATGTCTTTCATGGCACGGTTACACGAAAGACCACGCAGCGATTCGCGCGGCACTTGCGTTCATTCGTGCGCGACAAGAATCGGATGGCGCGTTCTTTGGTCGTTGGGGTGTGAATTACATCTACGGCACTTGGCAAGCGGTCATCGGTCCGATTCGCTGCGGTGTTTCGCGTGAGGAAGAGTGGATCCAGCGCGCCGGTCGATGGATGAAGTCGATTCAGAAGCCGGATGGAAGTTTCGGTGAAAGCGCAGACACCTACGAGGATCCGTCGTTGCGTGGCAAGGGGCCGTCTACAGCGAGCCAAACTGCGTGGGCCGCGATGGTGTTACAAGAAGTGTTTGGCGCAGACGACCCCGATCTCAAGCGCGCGATCGAGTGGCTCTGCCACACCCAACTTGATGCGCTCGCGGCGGCGGATCCGTTGACGAATCCCGACGGTGATCCAGCTGGCAGTTGGCGTGAAACCGAGTACACCGGCACCGGATTCCCGAAGGTGTTCTATCTGCGATATCACCTTTATCGGTTGTATTTCCCAACCATGGCGATCGGGCGGTATCTCGAAGCGCATGGTCGTGGACTTCCGGGAAAGCGCATGATTGATCGTGGGGAGCGCGCAGCATTGTTTGCGTGATCGAGCGTTTGTTCATCGAAAATGACGCACGGCGATAGCGTCGAAAGTTCGCGCAAAGGGGGCAGATTGAGTTTGTCCGCACACGACCATCCTCATCGCGATGCGATGGGCGCGACGCTTCCGCGTGTGCCTCGACACACGCTTCTTTCGCGGATTGGTGAAGGTGGTCACGGAGTCGTTTATCTCGCCCATGGCGATGGGCCGCTCGCGCGCAGCGTTGCCGTGAAAGTGCTCAGGGAAGGGCTTGATTCTCGCGGCGCGCTTCGACGGTTCGAGGCAGAGCGTCTTGCCCTGTCGATGCTCGATCATCCGGCGGTGATTCCAATCACGGATGCGGGAACCACCGACGATGGGCGTCCATTCTTCGTCATGCCATTTGTGCAGGGCGAACCAATGACGAAGGCCGCCGAGACTGCGCATCTCGAAACGCGCGCGCGAATCGAACTCTTTCTCTTGGTGTTGTCGGGCGTTGCGCACGCGCACGCGCGCGGCATTTTGCATCGTGATTTGAAGCCTGGCAATGTTCTTGCAGAACGCACCGAAGGAGGTTGGCGTGTACGGATTATCGATTGGGGTTTGGCGCGCGCGCTGGATCCCACGCCCAGTGCAGCCGAAGCATTGCGGACAGAACTGATCGGCGGAACGATCGGAACACCAGAGTTCATGAGCCCAGAGCAGGCTTCTGGCGGTGCGTCGCGCGGAGATATCCGATCGGATATCTGGTCGCTCGGAGCACTGCTCTATCTTCTGCTCACCGGAACGCTGCCGTTTGCGCGTGAAGAGGTGCGTGGACTTTCGCCAGCCGCGCTCGCGAGATATCTGCGCGAGTACGCGCCGACGATTCCTTCGCGAGCCGCGCGATCTGCGCGTGAAGCATTGGCGTTGCGTGGTGATCTTGATGCGATCGTGCTCAAGGCGCTTTCACCAGATCCGAGTGCGCGATACCAGTCGGTTGAGAGTTTCGAACTTGACTTGCGCGCGCATCTTGACGGGCGCCCCATCGTTGCACGACCGGAGAACGCATGGCACTCGATGGTTCGCGTCACGCGAAAACATCGCGCGGGGTCGCTTGCTCTCATCTCGGTGGTGGTGGCACTTGTGGGGGCAACGGTTGTGTCCGTCGCTGCGTGGCGGAGCGCGCAAAATGCTCTCAAAAGTGCTGAGATTTCTGCTGCGTTTCTTGATGACATTCTCGGCGGACTCGAGCCTGCGCTGGCAGAAGGCCGCGACCGGACGCTCTTGATTGAAGTGTTGCAAACCGCAACTGCGCGCCTCCCAGAGTTCGATCGACAGGATCCGCGAGGCGCTGCGCGTGTGCGCCTCGCAATTGCAGAAGCGTGGTGGGATCTTGGATTTCGCGGCGATGCTGGAAAGATTGTCGGTGTGGCGTTGGAACAGTTGACGGGAGTGGCAGCGGAGCAAGATCCGACACTTCGCGCGCTGCTTGCACTGGCGTTGCGCGACTGCGCGTCGCGTGACGACATCGCGTGCGTGCAGGCCTTGGCAACCCGCATTCTCAAGAGCGGGACGATCGCGCGCGGCGCCGAGTATCCGACAGATCGCGAGAGTTGCGTCGCACTCGTTCGTCTCATCGGTGAAAGCATGTGCGCGAAGCCAAACAACCACGGTGGTTGGGATATTGAAAGTGCGCCGAATTCGGGCGAGTTCTCTGCGACTGAGCGTGCGGCTCGTTCGCAGTTGTATCTCGACACGCGGGCCAACATGATCGCGCATCTTGAGCGCGTTCGCGGGGCGGAGAGTGAGGAAGCATTCGATGCGCGCATCGCAGATGCGCGACTTCGCATTGACGGTGATCCGTTTGGCCCAGCACTCGATGAGTTGCTGCGTGTGGTCGAGGCGCTGCGTTCGAGGCCGGAACTTGTGGCAACTCGGGCAACGGCCGTGAGTTTTGCCACGCTTGCACTTTCCCAGCGCGGTCAGCGTCAAGAAATGCTTGCGTTCATCGATCGCGAATTGCCCGAACTGACGCGGCTTCTTGGTGACAATCATCCGGCGATTTTGAATGCGCGATTCAATCGTTCATTCGTGATTTACGAACTGGGACGAATGGATGACGCGCTCTCGGAAGGCGTTGATGTCTTGCGTCGCTATCGGCGATCGCTTGGGCCGAATGCCGCGATGACAAAATGGGTCGCGCAGAGCGTTTTCATGTACTTCCGCGACGCGCAACGCCCAGATCTTGCGCAGGAGACGCTCGATGCGTACCTCGTTGCGTGCGAAGAAACGGGCGAATCTCCAACGGAAGCCGAGCAATACCGTTCGTATGTACGCGACATCACAGCGCGTCGTGCATCGTCTGCTGCCTCTTCGCAGTAGGCGCAGAGACAGCAACCCGCAGCCGCGCACCTCGCATACATTGCATGCATGCGTGTTGCGAACCCTGCATCAATTCTTGCATTGGCGTGTTCTGTGGTCGTGGCGCTTCCAAGCACCTTCGCAGGACCGCCAGATCTTTCGCTCGACCGGAACGCGGCCGTCATTGTGCCGCCATCGGTGTTGATTGAAGGCGACCCCTTCCGGCAACTCGACGAAGTGTTGCCGACGCCGAACGACTTTCGCACAGCATCCGGTGCGCCCGGACCGCGATACTGGCAGCAGAAAGTCGATCACGAAATCGAAGTCGAACTCGATCCAAGCCGCGCAGAAATCACAGGGAAGCAGCGCATCGTCTATCACAACAACGCGCCCGAAGAACTGCGCTATCTCTGGGTGCAACTGGATCAGAATCGATTCCGCCGCGACTCACTCGGCGAGCGCGCTGAACCAGCGCCCGATCTTTCACAACCGCAAGACATTCGCGCCTTGCGCAATTTGGTCGAGCAATCCGAGTGGGAGGGCGGGTATCGGGATGTCGTTGTGCTTGATGACAACGGCGCTGCGCTGCCATCGACGATCGTCGACACGATGATGCGCATCGATTTACCGAAGCCGCTCGCATCAGGCGCTTCGATCGCGTTTCGCATGTCGTGGCGATTTTCGGTTGTGAAAAACACCGTCACGCGTGCTCGTTCCAATTATGAATTGCTTGGTGAGGGTGATGTCGAGCGGAAGGACGCAGATCTCGCGCCACTGTATGTGGTTGCGCAGTTCTTCCCGCGGTTGGCGCCGTACAACGATGTGCGCGGTTGGCAACACAAGCAGTTTCTCGGTCAAGGTGAGTTTGCCTTGGAATTTGGCGATTACACGCTTGCCGTGACGGTGCCTGATACATGGACTGTTGGCGCCTCGGGCGAATTGCAGAATCCAACCGAGGTACTCACCGCCGCACAGCGCGAGCGTTTGGCGCTTGCTCTCTCGGACGAGAAACCGCGCTTCATTACGACACCCGAAGAGGCAGCCGCACTGCGAAGCGCGACACCAA
>JASGCF010000181.1 GCA_030054275.1 Limnohabitans sp.
TGACTGCCGCAGACATTTCCTCGATACTTGCGGCTTGTCCGCTCGCCACATTCGAAAGTGTTTCACTGGTCGTGGCGAGTGATTGCGTTTCCTTCGCGAGTTCATCTGCACTTGCGCGGACACCATCGATCGAAGTCGATAGACGCTCGCCGAGTTGATTCACAGCACGCGCAATCGCGCCAAACTCGTCCATTCCACGATCGTTGATGCGCGTCGTAAGTTTCCCCTCGGCAAGTTGCGAGAGCGCGCACACCGTTGCGCGTGCCCGTCGACCAATCGAGCGCGCGAGTGGAATTGCAAGGACCGAGATACACACAACAACTGCAGCCGAGACGCCGACAATCCACCACATCAATGCGCGCACCGGCGCAAGTGCCTCAGCGGCGTCAATCACGCCCACAATGGCCCATTTCTCACCGAGATACTCCATGGGTCGATATGCGACGAGTGCGCTCTTGTTGGCGTGTGTGACGGTTGCAAACCCAGCGTTTCCTTGGATTGCCGCCGTCGCTTGTTCAGGAAATGCGAAAGCCGATCCAGCGCGGGGACCAGTTTCAAGTCGCGCATTTGTTCGGGTGTTTTGATCAGGACCAATCAGTGTGATTTGGCCCGTATTGCCAAGTCCATCTGCGAGGTTGCAGACTTGGTCTAACTTGTTGATTGGGATTTGGACCGCGACAACGCCGATCGTCTTTCCATCGTCACGAATGGGTGCAGCGAGAAAACCGGCAGCGGCGCCGTAACTTGGTGTGTAGGGCGCGAAGTCGCATGCAGACGCCTTTGCATTTTGCCCATCGAGCGTGCGGCGAACAAGCTGCATGAGGTTTGAATTCGCATAGGGCGCAGCGTGTGCGTTGGTTGCGAAGTCTGTCTCTTTGAAGACGGTGTAGACCGCGGTACCTCGGTCATCAAACAGGAAGATGTCGTAATAGCCGAACTCTTCCAACAGCGCGCGTAATCGTGGGTGATGCGCTGCGTGTGCACTGTCGTAGGTTGGAGTTGTGCTCGCAGCATCAAGCGTGTGCTTTTGTCCGATCGGATACGCGTTCGTCACGATGTAGGACTGTTGCAACGCTTGGGCGTTGAGATCTGGCGGCACGAGTGTTGCGCCGCCCGTCCACGGGATTCCTCCATCGCGGAAGCGCGATGCGAGTTCGCGGTCGTGATGTGCGGCGAGCGACTGTGGATCTGCGGCGAGTTCTTTGGAAGCGACCGCGAAGCCAGATTCGAACGCGCGCAGTGCATCGCGCGTTGAGGGCTCGCGTGCAATCGACGCGACATGTCCCTGCATGGTGACGAGCATGTGTTCAATGGCTGCGCCGCGTGAGGCGAGTGCCGCGTCAAATGTCAATCGCTTTTCTTCAAGCACCGTGTCGGTACTGCGAGAGATCGCAGCGAATCCAAGAAGTGCGCTGGTGAGAGCGACTGCTGCAACACTTCCCGCAAAGGTACGAATGCCGATCGAGTCGGTGCGGCGCGTGAGCGGGAGGCGGCGAGGTGTTGTGTCGTGCGTCATGAGGATCCCGCGCGATGCGACGCGCGAGATCGTGTTCGGCCGGAGACAACTGCGAAATGAGTGCTTGTTTTGTCTCCATGCTCGACTGAAGAGAATGGGGCGGATGCCGGAGGGCATGCCGACTCTTGTTCTTGCCGCGGCCACGACCGATCAAATCATGTCGTGTACTCGGCGTTCAGTCGCACATACTCGGTCGTCAAACCGCACGACAAGAATGTGTCAGAGTTCGCTTCGGCTTCATGACCATCGGTTGCGCCGAGTGATATCTCGATATCCACATGGTTGCCGTTGAACGCGGCGCGCACAGCATCGCGATCGGCAGGGCATGGCTCGCAGTCGCGGAAGAGAAGTACGCCGCCAACGCGGAGTTCGAGGTCGCTTGGACGGAACGCGACTTTCGCGCGTCCAGCAGCAGCAACAATGCGTCCCCAGTTTGGATCGCCCCCAGTAATCGCTGTGCGAACAAGCAAGCTTGAGGCAACTGTCTCGGCAACCCGCAACGCATCTGCGCGCGACGGAGCACCAGTGACGCGCACGGAGAGCGAGCGCTCGAAACCCTCTCCATCACAGACAATCATCTTGGCAAGGTCGCATGCCACTTCTCGGAAAGCTCGGGCAAGTACCGCCTCATCACACGCGCCAGCAACCCCAGAGGCGAATGCGAAGACCGAATCGTTGGTACTGGTGTCACCATCCACGGAAATACGATGGAAACTAGCGTCTGCAGCATGGCGCAACACGCGATCAAGCGTTTGTGCGTCGATCTCCGCATCGGTCGCAAGGACAGAGATCATGGTCGCCATATCGGGGCGAATCATCCCAGCGCCCTTCGCGACGCCAGCCACATGGACGAATCGTCCTCCGCTGCAATGGACACGGCGAGCCGACATCTTTGGTTTCGTATCGGTCGTCATGATCGCGCGGGCGAATGGCTCCAGTGTGCCGCCATCTTCGCTTGACGAAAGATTCGCAGTCATCCGTGCAATCTCGGGCACGATCCGATCCATCGGCAGTTGGACTCCGATCACCCCAGTTGAATTGACGAGCACAGATTCGCCCGCTGCACCAAGTGCCATGGCGACTGCGTCGACCATCTCCTGCGCGTTCGCAAGTCCGCGTGGGCCAGTTGCAGCATTTGCGCAGCCAGAATTCAGGATGAGTGCCGATGCATGTCCGCGCGAATCTCTGAGGTGGCGGCGCGAAACTTCGATCGGAGCCGCTGCAAACAAGTTGCGCGTAAAGAGCGCGGCTGCAGTTGCTCCGCTCGGCATCGAAAGTAATCCCAGATCATCACGACCTGCTTTCTTGATCGCCGCGCTTCCAACCGATGCGCGAAATCCCCGCGGCCATTGCAAAGGTGCGGACGAAACGATGTCTGTGACGCTTGTTGTTGTCGACATGGCCTGGGCTTTCAGTACGCCTCTCTCACTTCCCGCTATCGGGAAGCACGGTGTCGTGCACCAACGCGATCTCGTCACAGTTGGTGTTTTTCGGGCAATTCGCGCAGTCTTTGGTCACCTTCTCGGGAAGCGAGTTGATCGACACGCGTCGGAAACTGCACTTCTCGAAGAAGTCGGGTGCGCGCGTGAGTACGAAAAGTTTGTCGATGTGGAGCTGCGCAGCGACCTGCTGGAAGTGGCGCACAAGTCCTTGGCCGATCCCTCGGCCTTGGAACTCGGTGTGTACACCAAGTGAGCGAATCTCTGCCAAGTCTGGTGTGTAGATCCAAAGCGCAGCACATCCGACCACCCGTCCATCGACGACGGCAACGCCGAAGTCGAGGATTGCTTTCATGATGTCCTCGCGCGAGCGCGGTAGATTTTCACCGTGCTGCGCCCAGTAATCGACGAGGTACACAATCGCGTCAAGGTCATCCATGCGCGCTTGGCGGAACTCCACTTCACCTGCGCCCGCTGGAATCGCGCGCTCGCGCAGCATGCGGCGCACGCGTTCGATGGCGCTCTCAACAGCCTTCGGGCCAGTACCGCCCGTGACACCGCGCTTTTCAAGCGTCGCACTCACGGTGAGTTGGGTGTACACATCATTATTTGCACGAGGTGCCTGCTCGCGGATGACATCAAGTGGTAGTTCTTCGAGCGACGAGTCCGCTTCGATCGCCTTGCGCACCAACCGTCCGGCCTGGTGATGCGCCTCGCGGAAGGGAACGCCAAGGCGCACGAGATAATCCGCGAGATCTGTCGCGTTGGTGTAGCCCTCGGCTGCGG
Source organism: Limnohabitans sp. (assembly GCA_030054275.1). Lineage (GTDB taxonomy): Bacteria > Planctomycetota > Phycisphaerae > Phycisphaerales > SM1A02 > QWPT01. The sequence goes on from JASGCF010000181.1 coordinate 3,742, forward strand.
CGAGCAGCGCATTTTCTCGGTTGATTTTGATCCCAGCCACCATCGGCGGAAGGATGCGCAAGCACATCGACAACTGCCGCATCGCATCAAAGAGCGGCTCTTTGTCTTCCTGCAAGTCCTTGTTGTAGGCCATCGGAAGGCCTTTCACAGTGACAAGCAGCGTGACAAGGTTTCCAATCTGACGGCCGGTTTTCCCGCGGAAAAGCTCCAGTGCATCCGGATTCTTCTTCTGCGGCATGAGCGAACTTCCCGAGGTGAACGCGTCGGGGAGTTCGACAAGCGATGCTTCGCTCGTTGCGTAGAAGATCAGGTCTTCTGCAAATCGCGAAAGATGCACGGCGCAAATCGCGCATGCGGACAGTGTTTCGATGACAAAATCGCGATCGCTCACCGCGTCGAGTGAGTTTGCCGTGGGTGCACGGAAGCCCAGATCCTTCGCGAGTTGTTCACGATCAATTGGATATGCGGTACCCGCAAGCGCACCGGAACCGAGTGGTGACATCCGCACTCGCTTGAGTGCGTCAGAGATTCGCTCGAGATCGCGTCGGAACATCTCGACATAGGCCAGGCACCAGTGCGCAAACAAAATGGGTTGCGCCCGCTGCAAGTGCGTGTAACCAGGAAACGGCGTTGTCTTCTCGCGCTCTGCGAGATCGACCAACGCATTCATCGCTGCTTTCAATTCCGATTGACGAAGGCGAAGTTGACGCGCGGTCCACAAGCGCAGATCAGTTGCGACCTGATCGTTGCGGCTGCGGCCCGTGTGCAACTTTTTCCCAAGGTCGCCAACGCGCGCGATGAGTTGGCGTTCGACCCACGAGTGCACATCTTCATCTGCCGCCTCAAAAATTGATGACGGATCATTTCGTGCAAGATCAAGAATGGCATCAAGTGCTGCCTCGAGTTCGCGTTGCTCGTCGGCATTGATGACTCCTGCACGCATGATCGCTTTCGACCATGCGACAGAGCCCTCAATGTCTTCACGAACAAGCGCGCGATCGAATGGCAGCGAGTCGTTGAATTCGCGGAACAAATCATCGGCTTTGCCTTCAAGTCGGCCAGCCCAGATAGCAGTGGTCATCTGTCGGAACTTTCGGTCAGTGTGCGAGCGCGAGTATGAGCAAAGCAGCGTGCATCAGGCGTGTTGCTTTGTGGTTGAAGAGCCGCATCCGGTTCCGCAAGATCCTGTGGGCTTGTTGGCGGCTGCGATTTTCGTCGCATCCGGATTGAGCCCGAGCAATGCACGAATACGCAGCGGCAAACTGAAGAGACGAATGAACCCTTCGCTGTGCTTGTGGTCGTAGACCTCGTCTTCGCCGAATGTCGCGAATCCGTGGTGAAAGAGCGAGTTCGGAGAACGGCGCTTCACAGCCTCCGCGCGACCCTTGTAGCAACGCACGACGACATCGCCATCGAGTACCTGCGCAATCGCTTCAAACGACGCCCACATGGCTTCGCGCGTTGGGCTAAACCAAGTTCCGTTGTAGATGATCTTCGCGAAATCAAGTGCAAGTTTCTCGCGGAAATGCAGCGTCTCGCGATCAAGGACAAGTTGTTCAAGGCCGCGCACCGCCTCCATGAGAATCGTCCCGCCTGGTGTTTCATAGACGCCGCGACTCTTCATTCCGACAAGTCGGTTCTCGCAGATATCCACGCGACCAACCCCGTTGCGGCCGCCGATTTTGTTGAGTTCCGTGAGCAACGCGACCGGATCCATCGGCTTTCCGTTGAGTGCGGTCGGGCGACCCTTCGAGAATGACAGCATGACATCCTCGTATTGGTCGGGCGCATCCTTCGGGCTGACCGAAATCATCCAGACATCTTCTGGTGGCGCATTCCACGGGTCTTCGAGTTCGCCGCCTTCGTGGGAAATGTGCCACATGTTTGCGTCGCGCGAGTAGATCTTTTCAGCGCTCGCCGCGCATGGAATGTTGCGTTCTTTGAGATATGCAAGCATCGCCTCACGACTCTTGAGATCCCAGATGCGCCACGGCGCGATGACTGGAAGTTGCGGCGCGAGCGACGCGTAGGTCGCTTCAAAACGCACTTGATCATTGCCCTTTCCTGTACAGCCGTGGCAAAACGCGTCGCATCCTGTTGCGAGCGCGACTTCCACCTGCGCACGCGCGATGATTGGTCGCGCAATGGATGTTCCCATCAGGTAACGACCCTCGTAGACCGAACCCGAAATGCACATCGGGAAGACAAACTCTTCCATGAATTGCTTCTTGAGATCGACGATCACGCATTCCACGGCGCCGGTTCGCTTTGCCTTCTCTTCGATACCTTCGAGTTCGCGCGCGCCTTGTCCGACATCGGCAACACACGCAACAACTTGGCAGCCGTAGGTTTCGACGAGCCATGGAATGATGCACGATGTATCCAAGCCACCGCTGTAGGCGACACAGACTTTCTTCGGACGAAATGCAGACTTTGTTGTATTCGACATGATCTTTGAACCTTCTCTGTGAAGCGAACTTCAGCTCTGTTATGCAAACATTGGGACGGTGTTGGTCGGAGTGATTGGCGTGGGTGGTGCTGCGCCAAGGAGCGCAAGCATGAGCGCATTCTGCGCATGCATGCGGTTTTCGGCTTGGTCGTAGACGATCGACTGCGGTCCATCAATCACCGCATCGGTGACTTCTTCACCACGATGTGCGGGAAGACAATGCATGAACTTTGCGTGCGGACCAGCGATCTGCATGATGCGATCTGTGACGGTGTATTTCTGAAGTGCAGCGATCTTGCTCGCACAATCGTGTTGCCCCATCGAAATCCACGCATCCGTGTAGACAGCATCGGCGCCTGCAATCGCAGACGGATCATCGGTACAGGTGATGGTTGCGCCAGACGCAGCGGCCATCGTTTGAATCTCGGCGGTGAGTTCGGCACATGGCGTGTGCGCCGGAGGTGTGACAACGGTCATGCGTCCACCCATGATGGCCACAAGTTCCATCAGCGAAAGGCAAACATTGTTGCCGTCCCCGAGCCACGCAAGATGGCATGATTCAAGCGCGATGCCGTGCTCCACAAGTGTTTGCGCATCGGCGAGCGCTTGGCACGGATGCGCGATCTCACTGAGTGCGTTGACGATTGGTACGGCGCAGTGTGT
>JASGCF010000182.1 GCA_030054275.1 Limnohabitans sp.
GTGTTGCTGAGCGCACCAGTCGCCGAGCCTTCCGGACAGTTGCCCGTGCCGTAGGCGACCTTGTCGATAAGCGTGGGCGTAAGGCTTGCGCAGTTATTCGATGTGCCGCTTTGCGCCGCAGAAAGAAGCGCCACGTTCGCGTTGTCGGCCGCCATTCCGATCGCGGGATTTGCGACGAGATCGGGGCTGAGGGCCGCGCCGGTCCCGCCTGCCGCGGACATCTGGATCAACAGGTAACCGCTCGGCGGAATCAACGTCCCCGGTGGAAGCGTGAACTGCGAACCACCGAAGTTGCCCGTGGCGGAGGCGTAGGTCAGCGTCCATCCACCGATCGACGCCGTGGTCGACCCCGCGTTGTAGAGTTCAACGAAGTCCGCGTTGTACGGCGCGCCCGTGTTTCCACCGCCGCCGTAGACCTGACTGATGCGGACGTCTTGCGCACATGCCACGAAGGAAACGGCAAGCGCCGCGATCAGCGCGACAACCTGAAGCAACGAACCCGATGCACTCCGGTTGTGCGGCGTCGCCGACAGCGAGCCTGCAGTGCGCAGTCGCAGTCCCCAAACAGCACGGGGTAGGAACAACCTGCAGTTCATGTACGTCGTTTCGGGAAGCCGCCATCAAAAGGTGGTTGCCGATACATAGCACGGTTTCTCGTTTCTGCGAATCAGACTTGACATTCGCACACGGCGGATCGCGAAAGTTCTGTTCAGGTGATTCCGTCGAGCGCGATAAGTCGCGCCGCGATCGCTCAACGCGAAAGCGCGACGATCCACTTACTGCCGTCGGCACACGCGCGCGCATCAACGCGCGAACTGTTGCGCGTGCGGAGCGACGCACTCCACGCATTCATTCAGAGCCTGTATTCAACGCACACACTGCTCGCATCAACGCGGGTTGACGTAGTCGCACGGCGATAAAGCGCACAACCGTGCGTGTCTTACCGCTCGCCGTCGTCTCGTAACTCGCTTCCGTGGTCCGTAGAATCGAGTTGGTTGTGTCTTTCCCGTAAATCCCGCCGATTCATCCATGATTGCGGTTGTGACTTCGGCGTTCAGTCACAGAGTTGCGCCGTTAGCATCGTCCGCTGACCGCGGTCCCCTCCGCGCAATTGCATCACATCTTGAGGATTTGAAAGATGAAGTCTCCCTCGCAGTACGGCCTCACGGCCGTTGTCGCGGCGTTCGGCCTGAGCGCCGGCTCTGCATTCGCAGCAACTAATCTCTCGATCACCGCGAGCGACTCGACCATTGGCGTCGGTCAAACGCTGGTCGTGACCGTCGGACTCAATGGCGATTCGGTGCAAGGCGTCGGTGCCCAGCTCGTGCTCGGCTACGACAAGACGAAGCTTCAGCTTCAGTCGAACAACGGTAACCACTACGCGCTCGTCGGCGGCTCACCGCTCGATCTCGAAATCTACGAGAGCCACAACTCGGCGAACGGCACGCTTGTCCTCTCGCTCGGTACCGATGAAGGCACGACGAACGAAACGCTCTCGGGTGGCTTCGTCACGCTGACCTTCACCTGCCTCACCGATTTCTGCGCGACCTCTGACCTCGTGACCTTCACGACGGTAAGCGGCCAGACCTCGAAGCTCTCGAACGTTTCTGCTGCGAACATCCCGCTCGATGCCGCCACCAACCTCGGCAGCGTCACGCGCGATACCGTTGCGCCGACGTTCAACAACGTTCCCGCTGGCGTCTCATACTGGGCTGACGCGAACGGCTCGGACGCCGCGGTCGTGACCTTTACGGCCCCGACCGGCAGCGACAGCTGCGATAACTCGGTGACGATCACCGACGACCGCGCCGCTGGCAACGCCTACCCAGCCGGCTCGGTCAGCACGGTGACGTGGACCGCGACCGACGACTGCGGCAACACGGCCACGGCAACGACGACCGTCGATGTTTCGGCCGACAGCCTCGTGCTCGCTTCCGTCGCCTTCGGCGGCGCGTACAGCAACGAGAACTTCACCCGCGGCCTCTCGGTTTCGGCGTGGCAAGGTGCAAGCAACGACACCGACAGCCGCACGATTTCGCTCGCGGCAGCAGGTTCGGGCGCATCGTCGCGCGTCGAGGGTTCGGTCCACATGCAACTCGCGGGCTCGGTCGACTGGGACGGAGCTTGCGCGTCCGTGCGTGATCCGCTCCACTCGCTCCGTCGCGTGTTCACCATCGCCGATCTCCCTGGCACCGGCTCGCACGGCGGCCGCAATTACAACAGCCGCTTCGCGATCGATGGCACGAGTTCGTCTGACTACCTCCTCGTTGGTAACGCCAACGGCGACACCGTCATCGACATCTTCGACTTCGCGACCTTTGTGTCGCAGCGTGGCTCGAGCCTTGCGCTGAACACCACGGCGTCGACCTCTGGCCCGCACACGGACTTCAATGCAAGTGAACTCGTGAGCAACGCCGACCTCTCGTTCCTTGGCGTCAACTACTTCCAAGTCGACGAGACCTGCGGCAGCTACACCGGCGCGCAGCCACGCAGCTCGGTCAAGGTCAGCGAACTCGTTCGTATGGGCCTCGGCCACCAAGCGATCGCCGACATCAACAATGACGGCTATGTCAACGCCGCCGACATCTCTCTCCTCATGCAGGGCGTTGAGCCGCGTCGTCCACGTGTTCCAACGGTCAACACTGGTGCGCAGACTGCATGGTGATTGTTCCGTGATTACTCCGTGATCCACGCGTGATGTCGTACCACGCGAGAAATTCGGGAGGCGTCGTCGAAAGACGGCGCCTCCCCTTCGACAACTCGGGTGGAGGCAAGAACCATCGAGAAGAGGGCTTCATGTACACCACCCAACATCTGCTCTGTACGATTCCACTCCGAGCCATCGCGATCCTTTCGGCCATGCTGGCTGGCGGGGTCGCCTCCCTGTCTAGTGCTCAGTATGAAATCGATCTGTCGCTTGTTGGGCCGACCGGCTATGTCAGTGTTGGACAAACCGTCGATGTCCGGCTTCGCGCGAAGAGTGACGCGACGGAATCATTTGTTGGACAGAATTTCTTCGCGATTGACTGCATCCTTGATTGGAATCCAAAGGATGTGGAGTTGATGGGGCTCACCACCACGGGCTCTGTGCCGCTGATGTCGTCGTACTTCCCGTCGCCGACCGCCGACTACACCGGCATCAATGAACTGGCGGTCCCAAAGGATGGCGACGCGCTGTACTACGCCATCGCGAACTTCGGCAATCCCGTTTCGACGACAGGTGCGGGCGCGCAAGTCGTCACATTTCGATTCAAGATCAAACGCGCATTCGCAACAACACAGATCTCAATAGCTCCGACGCTCACCATTGATCAACTTGCAGAAACCGCGGTGTATGACGGTACGGTGCCCGGGTTGGATGTGGTTGGCGATCTGGTGCCAGCGATTCTTGTTCAAGAGCCAGAGTTGCCCGAAGATCTCGACGGCGATGGGATCGTCGGTGCGGGAGACCTTGCTGTTGTCCTCAGTGCTTGGGGTCAACCAGGTCCCTCCGATCTCGACGGAAACGGTATCACCGACAGCAAGGATCTCGCCCGATTGCTCTCCAATTGGGGTGCAACATCCGGCGCGCAGTAATCGTCCACCTATCGAGGTTTACAAGCGTCTGACTGCCACCACATGGTGGACATGCCACCGCTTCGCTTTGCCGCGGCCAATGGCGCCGTCGCGCTCAATCTCCTCGCGCTCGAGAACATCCCAACCTGTGAACAACTCGTCGATCTCTTCTGTCCGGTGCGAGGTCATATCACCTTCCCCTGCCGCGCGGACGAACTCATCGTTTGGCCCGAAAAACTGGCCTGCGAAGACGCCGCCCTCTCGAAGCGAGGCGACGAGTGCGTGCCAGCAACTGTCAAACGCGATCGGCCGAACAAACGGCAGCACAAACCCCGCGTGAATCAGGTCGTAGGACGACGTCAACAGTCGAGGCGCCTCCGATTCAAGTGTCCCGAGGCGCAGTCGAACCCGTCCCTCGTCGAGCGCAGCCCCGTGCGGCGTTGTCGCGAGGAGTTCCGCAGCCCGTACCAGCATGTCGGGATAGGGATCGAACGCGTCCACATCAAATCCGGCGTCGAGCAAGGCGACCAACTCACGACCGGGTCCGCAGCCAACGTCAAGCGCACGCGGGCGGCGGCCATCCGAAGACACGAGCGCGCTGCGCACCGCGCCGATCGCAACAAGCAACTGGGCTCGCGGCGGCGCGCCTTCAGTACCTTGCAGGTACGAGGCACAACGCTCCGGCGGGAATCCGGGGATGTCGGGGACCGGATCCATCTTCAACGCCCTTACTTCGCAGCGGCCACTGCGGCCTTGATCGCAGCGAAGTCCACCTGTGTCTTCGGGATCTCTGCTTCCCACGCGTACGCGATCTTGCCATCGGAACCGATGACGTAGGCGGCGCGCTTGGTCACGCCCTTCAATCCCATCAGATCGGCATGCAACGCGTCGTAACTCGCGGCGACGGTCTTATTGAAATCAGAGAGGATCGGGAACGGCACGTTGAGTTCGGCGCGGAACTTGTCGACGACGAAGGGGCTATCGATTGAAACGCCGAACACCTTGCAGCCAAGTGCACTCCACTCGGCCCAACTGTCGCGGAAGTGGCACATTTCCTCGGTGCATACAGAACTAAATGCCAAGGGGAAGAAGAGAAGGACGACCTTCTCAGATCCAAAGAGTGCCCCGACGTTCACCACATCGCCAGGCTTGGCAGGGAGTTCGAAACGGGGAGCAACGGTGCCAACAGCGAGACCCATGGGAGTGCCTTTCTTCGTCTTCAACGGACCATTGGAGCGGGAGCGCTCCAAATCCGAAAACTCGTCGCCTCGCGGCTCAACCGCCGCGGGAGGTCCAAGAATAGCGAGTCTCCTGCTCTCTGCGCGACTGAGCGCCGCTCTTGCGCCGCCCGAACCAAATCTCAACGAATTTTTGCAACCTCGCCAATCCGGTTTGGACATGACCAGATCGGGGTTATGGTCAGCACGCGCGTGTAGGCCGCCGTTGGCCTATGGCGTGTCAGTCATTCCGAACGGTTCAACTCGTACCTGCGCGCCTCGCGGATTCGTCTGCTGGTGACTCGCAAGGGCGAAACGACCGACTCGCGCGGCTTGCGAGAGACAACCGCGCTCGTGTGAAGGGTCTGTGCGGAGCCGGTGAGCGAACTCACCAACTCCGCGCAAACACTTCCGGCGGACTGCACACCTGCGCAAGAGTTTTGTGGAGTGTGTTCAGAGCGTTAGAACTCGAGTCACAGACCCATAGGAGATCTCAAGATGCGTGCAAGGAACTGGACCTTTATCTGTAGCGCGGCAGCAGCGGCCATGACGGTCGGTGCGGCGTTCGCGCAAGACTGTGCCACGGCCCCCACGGCCGCTGATGGACCAAACCCATTCGATACAACGGCCTCCACGGTGAGTGTGGCCATGCCCGCCGGCGGCGGCTGTGGTGCACACACCATGTACAAGTGCACCTTCTTCACCTACACCGCGACCAACGCTGGTGTGCACACTTTCGCGCTGTGCGGTGGGTCGACGTGGGATACACGCATCGCGGTTTGCAATGACTGCGATCCGAACCTCGGTGTCGTCGCATGCAACGACGACTCGTGCGGTCTTCAAAGCAACGCCGCTGCGAATCTCGCAGCAGGCCAAACCGTCAAGATCTACGTCGGCGGTTTCGGTGCTGCCAACGGCGGCGCAGGCTCGCTCATTGTGACCGCTCCAGCTGGTGGCGGCGGTGGTAGCGGCGGTTGCGCTGAAGCGGTGGTGATGGTGGAAGGTGACAACGCGTTCACCAACACGACTACGCTCGAGACCATCGATCTGACGGGTCTCTGCGCGATGCAGTTCACCCAACAGATCTACAACACGAACTACTACGAGTTCACCCCAGCTGAGTCGGGCGCATACCGCCTCTCGACTTGCAACACTGCATCCTTCGACACGAAGATCGCAGTTCTCAACAGCTGCAATCTCGCCGACGGCGTTGCTGCGTGCAACGACGACGGTTCTGGTTGCGCTGGCTTCACCAGCCTCATTCCATCGGTCGAGTTGACCGCTGGTGTCGCGTACAAGATCGCGATCGGTGGCTACTCAGGCACGACTCCGGTCGGAAGCGGCACGCTCGCAATCACCTTCCTCGGTGGTGGCGGCGGCAGCGGCTGCAAGAGCGCGACCGAAGTCTTCGAGGGCGACAACGCTTTCGACACCTCGACCTCGTTCGAGACGATCGACCTCACCGGTATCTGCGATCCAGGTCCGTACGGCGATGATCTCATGTACAACTCGGCGTGGTACAACTTCACGCCAGCGAAGTCGGGCGTGTTCACCATCTCGACCTGCAATCTCGCTCCGTTTGACACCCGTCTTGCGGTGATGACGACCTGCAACCCAGCGGACGGCGTCCTTGCGTGCAACGACGACGGCCCAGCGTCGTGCGCCAACTTCACCAGCCGTATCGACGCTGTCGAACTCGAAGGTGGAGTGACCTACAAGATCGCAGTCGGTGGCTATGACGCAACAGAGTCTGGCCCCGGTACGCTGCAGATCTCGCCATTCGTTCCGTGCGAACTCGACACGGCAACTGGCACCGAAGTTGAACTTTGCGGCGAAGACCTCAACGGTGGCTGCAACAACGCTGCTGGTGGCAATCCAACCGAACCAATCGCCATCGGCGATGTGATCGCTGGCGAGTTCTTCGCTGGTGGCGGCACGCGCGATACCGACTGGTACTCGCTCACCATCACCGAAGGCACCGAAGTCACCCTCTCGATCAAGTCGAGCATCGAGTGCTTCGCAGCTGTCGTCGGCACTTCCTGCGGTGGCATCATCGGCGATCCAACCGTCGGTCAGTG
>JASGCF010000183.1 GCA_030054275.1 Limnohabitans sp.
CCTGCCCTGTTGTGCGCGAACTCTCGGGCCCCGCCATGAAGCGAATCGCCATCGCCTGATCCCGCGGCGAAATCGTTGCTTTCAACAGCGTGCGATCGGCATAGAACTTCCCAAGACACTCGACGAGTTGCGCATCGGTCATCGACTCGTCAAACGGAATCGCGTACTTCTTCAAACTCGCGATCACGCGCGGACGCGGGAACATGGTGCTGCCCTCAATCACGGTGGCAGGCGCGACAGCGTTCACGCGGACGAACGGCGCGAATGTCACCGCCAGTGATCGCACCAAGTGATTTGCTGCGGCCTTCGACGCGTCGTACGCACTGGAGCCCTTCTTCGCAACGACCGCGTTGACGCTTGTCGTGACTACGGCGCTGCACGCAAGTTTCTGCGCACTCATCGTGGCGGCCGCTTCTTCCACCAAGACAGCCGGTGCAAGCACATTCACCTGCATCGAACGCATGAAATCGCTGTCGCTTGTCTTGCCATCCGCGCCGGGAGTAGGGAAAAGTCCGGCGGTGACGACGATTTCGTCGAAGCCGCCGTACGCCAATGTCACATCATCAAGCATGCGGCGCACCGCCGCGCGATCGGTCGCGTCGCAAGAGAGCGCAATCGCAGGACCGCACGCCGAGATGCCGCTGCCCGCGACACCAATTCCTGTACCGACAGACTTCTCAAGTTCTTTCGCGCAAGCTTCCGCTGCCTTCGCGTCAAGATCCACGCACGCAACACACGCATCGTCGGCGGTGAAGAACGGCGCCGTCGCACGGCCGATTCCACTGCCCGCACCGACAATCACGCTCACATGCCCAGCAAGCGGCTTCGGCTTCGGCATGCGTTGCAACTTCGCTTCTTCGAGCCGCCAATACTCGATGTCGAACGCTTCCTGACGCGGCAGCGCGCGGTAGCCGCCGATCGACTCAGCCCCTTTCATCACTTCAATCGCGCAGCGATAAAACTCAGCGGTGGTGCGTGATTCGGATTTCGACGAACCCCACGCGATCATGCCAACACCTGGCACAAGAATCACCGTCGGCTCGGGCGCGCGCATTGCTGGGCTATCGGCGTGCTTGCATGCGTCGTAATACGCGGCGTAATCCTTCACATACTGCGCAAGTCCCGCTTCCGTCTTCTCGCAGAGTTCGGCAAGCGTGCCCGTGTTTGGATCGAAATCAACGAGCAACGGCTTGATTTTTGTACGCAGGAAGTGATCGGGACAAGAAGTTCCAAGCTCCGCAAGTCGCGCAGCATCGTGACTCGACACAAACCGAAGCGTTGCTTCATCGTGCTGCACAGTTGCGATCATGCGTCGCCGTGATGACACACGACCCCGCAAGAATGGCAAGAACTTCACGAGCAGTGCGCGACGCGCATCATCACCAACAGGTGCGATCTTCTGTCCGCCAAAGGTCTTCGCGCCACGATCATGCGCAGCAAGGTATTCCGATGCTCGCGAAATCAGCGAAAGCGTGAGGTCGTAGCACTCGCGCGGATCGTCGGCCCAATTGATGAGTCCGTGCTGACCCATGATTGCACCGACCGCGTTCGGATGATCTTTGCAGAGTTTCTCGAGCGCGAGCCCAAGTTCAAATCCAGGTCGCATCCACGGAAGCCACTGCAGTTCTTGTCCGAAGACTTCGCGCATGACTTCTTCGCCGCGCGTACAGGCGGCAATCGCAATCAGCGCGTTCGGATGCGTGTGATCGACATGCGCGCGTGGCACGAACGCATGCAACGGTGTATCGATCGATGTCGCGCGTGGATTCAAGTTCCAAGTGCAGTGTCGATAGAGATCGACCATGTCGTCTTCAGCGTGCGTCTTGATGCCGCGAGGCGTTCGTGCGGCATACACCGACTTCAACTCTTCGAGTTTCGCAAGCGAAAGCGACGAGAAAAACTCGCGCCCCGCGGTCCGAAGATCGCCGCCCGAACCCTTGACCCAAAGAACTTGCTCGGGCTTCCCTGTGAGAGGATCGCGCTCCGTCACTTTGCTCGAAGTGTTCCCACCACCCGTGTTCGTGACGCGTTGATCGTCGCCAAGTCGATTCGATCGATAGACGAGAAGTCCGACTGGGTCAAACTTCGCCGCCTCAGCATCGTTCCAAGTGCGCGTGACAAACGACGGGTTCTGTGCGTGTACGGTCGATGGCATCGTTGGTATCAAGTTGATCAGGAAGAGAAGAGCGAGACGAATCGCGAAGGCTACCGCACCAATCGCTGCGCAGTATCGCGCATGCGTGCCGCCTGCGAGAAATCCGGCTCAAATTGCGTCACGCTCGAGGCGTTTCGCACCATGTCGCGTAACGGTCGCGCGTCCGTGATTCCCTCAAACGCTGCGTGTTGCACCAACGCGTTGCCAATGGCTGTCGCTTCAGTTGGACCTGTTTCGACCAAAAGTCCGGTTGCATTCGCGATGAGTTGGTTCAGAAGCGCATTCGATGCACCACCTCCAACGATCACCACGCGCTTCGGTGCAAGCGATGCCGACTCTGCAACCAATTGCACCGCGCGCGCCGTCGCCAACGCCACCGAATCAAGCGCACACCGCACGAACTGAGCATCCGACTCCGGAACTGGCTCGCCACGCGCTTCACACAATGCTGCAAGAAGCGCCGGCATATCTCCTGGCGTGAAGAGCGACGCCTCATCAGGATCGACCACGCTTCGCAGCGGCTCTGCATTCGCCGCCAGTGCGGTCAGTTCCTCCCACGAGGAAGCGCGGCCGGCGAGCGCAAATGCGTCATGCAACTGCTGCACAAGCCAAAGCCCTGCCACATTGCGAAGAAATCGCGTGGTGCCGAAAACGCCTGCTTCATTCGTAATGTTTGCAAGCCGCGCACGCTCTGTCAGTACAGGCTTCGCCAATTCTGCGCCGACCAAGGACCATGTGCCGCTTGAGATGTAGAGATCACTTCGTGGATCGACTGGCGCAGCTACAACTGCTGACGCTGTGTCATGCGTGCCAACCGCAAAGACGGGTGTATCTCGCGAAAGGCCCGTTTCATCAGCAATATCGGGCAGAAGTGTGCCAAGCGGCTCACCGGATCCGGCATCCACCAAGTCTGGAAGCATGCGCCATGACAGTCCAACAGCCTCTGCAAGTTCACGATCCCACTCGCGTGTATTCGCACGAAGAAGTTGTGTCGAACTTGCGTTTGTACGCTCACAGACAACCGAACCACACAGTCGCGATGCGATGAAATCTGGCAGCATCAAGATGCGCTGTGCTCGCTCAAACGGCCGCATGGGATCTTCGGCATCTGCTGCCAGTTGATACAGCGTGTTGAATGGTTGGAAGGCAATGCCAGTTGCGTTGTAGATCGCTGCATCACCGAGATCGCGGCGAATCCGTGCAAACGGTGCTTGCGTGCGCGGATCGCGATACGCAGCGATCGGGCGAACCAATTCGCCCTCGTCGTCGACAAGTGCGTAATCCACAGCCCATGTATCGATGCCGATCGAATCGACAGGACCAGTGAGCGCCGCACGCCGCAGGCCTTCCAGAATCGACTCAAAGATGCGCTCAAAGGGCCATACAAGCGAGACATTTCCGGTGTGCCGCGCTGCAACAGGCGCATTCGGAAAGCGATGCAATTCGATGACGCGAAGTGACCCGTCTCCGATACGGATTTCCATCACGCGGCCACTTGAGGCACCAAGATCAATCGCGATGTGTCGACGCGTCGTCATGCGTAACTCCCACCTTGCGCGCGTTTTCGCGGAAGTCGCGCGTGCGCAGCGCGCTCGGCATATCCCGACGCGCGATGCGTGGCCAGCGGATCACGCGGAAATCCGCGCGTTTCGCGCCATGTGGCCAATGCATGGCGTACATCGCAGGCAAACGCGGCTTTGAGGCACTCTTCTGCAGCAACGATGTCGTTGACAGCACGCGCCCGATCAAGTTGCTCAAGATCGACCAAAAGCGCCTTCGCGAAGAGTTCCTGCACTGTTGTCACCGTTTGGATCATCGCTTCGATCTTCGGCTTCTCGTTGTGTGATTGGTCGATCATGTATTCGATGTCGAGATCATGACCAGTTGTGCGTTCCGCTTCTGCAATGGCCACGAAGATACGAAACACGCGATAAGGATCTATGGAACCAGTGGTGAGATCATCATCGGCGTAGTGACGATCATTGAAGTGAAATCCACCAAGCATGTCTTCGTCTGCAAGGAACGCCACAATGTGTTCGATGTTCTGCCCAGGCAGGTGGTGTCCGGTATCAACAAGCACCTTCGCCTGCGGGCCAGCGTGGCGCGCGAACGCGGCGGCCATTCCCCAGTCCGCAATATCGGTGTGATAGAACGCTGGTTCAAAAGGCTTGTACTCGACCAACATGCGCATGGCAGGATCGAGTGCTGCGTGCACTTCGCGCAGCGCATCCATGAAACGCCGCTTTCGCCGCACAAAACTGCCCTGACCGGGATAGTTCGTTCCATCCGCAAACCACAGCGCGAGCGTGCGTGACCCTACAGCACGCGCCAGCGCAACTGCATCGAGCAAATGATCGATTGCGCGGCGGGCAACGATTTGGTCTTCGTTCGCCACAGATCCATGGCGATAGCACTGATCCTGAAAGACATTCGGATTGATGGAACCAATCCGAAGCCCACGGCGAGCCGCAGCGGCTGCTAACGCTGTCGCGCCCCCCTCTGGGACATCCCACAACACATGCACCGCGACGGACGGACAGGCGCCTGTAAGCCGATGGACTTCTGCTGCGTCATCGAGTTTGTCGTCGAGGGTGAGCGCGGCTGCGTCCTGCAGATACTTTCCAAACCGCGTTCCGGTGTCTGCAAAACCCCACGATGGCAGTTCGATCGCGAGGCGGGAAAGTCTGTCGGAAATCTTTCCAGAAAACTCGCAAGTCATGCTCGCAAGATACGCGATTCCGACGCATGTTGACGGATGTTGGCCCTCAGACGCGTTGCGCGCGAAGGTAGGATCTCGGCCCGTGAGCGTTGCACCGAACGAACATTCCGCCGTCACAACCCTTCGCGTGCGCGAGGCGCTCTTGCAATTGCAGACGGCGGTGCGCGAAGCGATGGCAGGTGCCGCGCAACTTGTCGGCGGGCGGCCTGTGGATTTGGTTGCTGCGTTCGGGCTCGACCTCAAACTTGCTTGGAAGCTCTCGCGCATCGCGCAATCGAGCGATCCGTTCGCAGCAGTGCGCCATCTCCCTGGAAACGCGGGATGGAAGATCGCGATGGACTCGATGGCACGCGCAGGCTCGCCAGCCGCGCGCATTGCGGCCGCTGACGCTTCCTTCGAAGCCGCAATTCGACTTGGCACAGCGTGGGCAGGTGATCGCAAGGCTTTCGACATGATGGCCGCTGGCCTCGCTGCCGGAAGCGATCTCCGCATCGATGTCGAGCATCGACGGCAGCTCTACTTCGGTGGCAGTTATGTCTGGGGCGTGCGCGCGCGCTTGGCGATGCGGTTTGATGTGCTCGGTCCAGCCGCGAAGAAGGGCCTCTTGGATTGCGCGACCGTGCGTGGATTCGTCGATCTTGAACGCTTGCGCGCGGATGCGGCGTGGCAGTTCGAGGCGCCGTTTGTCTTTGACGATCGTGCGACGAAGGTTGTGCAACATCGCACAGAGCCGCTCGAATCAGCGGACGCACACACGCCACTCGGTCTGCCACTCTTGCCGTCGCTCTCGTCGACACCGATTCCAGAACTCCGACCGACGACTGCGTCGAAAGGAATCCACGCATTCGAGATTCCTGAAACGGGCGTTGGTATTGAAGGCCGTTTCACGATTTTCCAAGGCTCGATTCTGCGCGCCGTGCAGCCAATGCAGCGTTCGAAACGCCACCATGGAATCTTCCAACTGTTCAAGCAACGCACTCCAGTCGAACGCGCTGTTTTCGATTTGCTGGTGCACGAGTCACTCTTGGAAGACGCACAGTTGCCGGAAGCGATTCTGTACAGCGATCTTCACCGCACTCCCGACTCGCCAGTGCATCAACTGAAGGACAGACTCCCCGCCGGCCTTGGAGTGGAGTCGCTTGGTTCTGCGGCACGCCGGAACAAACTCGAGGGTTTCGACGACTACGCCAAACTCAGCGCGTTGGTCTTTGAGAAAACTGGCTGGAAACCCGCGGAATTCCGAGCTTTCCGTGTGGCTGCCCCCTACCCACCTGTGCCGTCAACACTCGTCCTTGAGATGCAGATCGCAGACTAGCGCTGCCTCGCGGAAGCGTCGAGCGCCCTCGACACTTCCCGTACGATGCGCCCCATGTCGATTGAGCATCTCCTTGAGAACAACCGCGCGTGGTCTGCTCGCATGGAGCGCGAGCGCCCAGGATTTTTCAAGGCGCTCGCAGCACAGCAGAAACCACGCTATCTCTGGATCGGATGCGCGGACAGCCGCGTGCCGGCGAATGAAATCATCGGCTTGCCTCCTGGTGAAGTGTTCGTTCACCGAAATGTGGCAAACCTTGTTGTGCATAGCGATCTCAACTGCCTTGCCGTACTCGATTTCGCGGTGCATGCGCTCGGCGTACAAGACATCATCGTGTGCGGACACTACGGCTGCGGTGGTGTTCAAGCAGCATTGCAACCAACCGAAGATCGCATCGTCGATCATTGGATTCGCCACATTCGCGACATCGCCAAACACTACAAAGGCGATATCGAACGCGAACCGACAGCCGCTGCGCAATCACGAAGACTGTGCGAACTGAATGTTGCTGTGCAGGTCGTGCATGTACGCGAGTCGCCCGTACTCTTGGCAGCGCGCTCCAAGGGCGTGCAAGTGCACGGCTGGAT
>JASGCF010000184.1:0-5287 GCA_030054275.1 Limnohabitans sp.
GCGATCCACAACGCTAAGACGCGTGGAACAGGATGCACTTCTGCGAAATCTGTAACACAGGCGAACGCGAGCGACGCGTCCTTCGTCGCGGCAAGGGCATCAAGCGCCGTCAGCCAACGCGCGCGCATGACATCATCGAGCGCCGCTTCCCACGCGCAATACAAGGCGAGCGGTTCGCCTTCGAGGATCACGCTCCCAAAGACAGACTCTTGCTTTTGTGATGGAAGCGACCAAAGCGCGTAGTACGGCGGGTTGTACGGAATGTATCGATACTTCGCTTCGTAGAAACCGCCCTTGAACTCGACGCGCTTTGTATCGGCGTTCCACACGCCGTTTGTCAGGAACGGCTCTGCACCGGTCGCGAGAAAGACCTCAGCCTCCGTCACCTTTGGTCGCTCCATGGTGCGGAATCCGAACGGCGGCGGCAACTCGAAACTCCAAGTGCCCTTCCGGATCGCTTCTTTGGTTGCATCGGGGATCGCAGGCGAAGCCAGCACCAGATCTCGATATTCCCGCGAGAGTTTCGTCCACAACACAAACTCGATCGCCAGCGGGACAAAGTCGCCAAGTTTCATGCTTTGCTTGGCTGGATCGAAGCGCGCCACAATGCGCGAAACAACAGGAGTAAAAACGCGCTCCGAAGCCCAGGTGCGTTCGCGTTGCGAAACATTCCCGTTCATGGCAAGCATCTGCACCGTGGCAAGTTCATCTGCTGTCAGCCAACCGCGCTCGGCAAACAACAGCGCCAGCGGCTCAAACAGCGTCAAACGAAAACTCTCATCCGCCGTGCGCTCACCAAAGTCCTCCGCCTTTCGCGGCATGGCGCCGATCCGTTGCGCTTGCGCAGCTGCCTGCATTCCGGAGTACATCAAATAGGCGTCTGAAACCAACGGGATGACTTCACCGTTCCACCATTGGCTGAATTCTCTCTTTGCCGCGTCATCTTTGAGTTTGCGCGTCTCGATGAAGCGCCCGAAGAGCCGCGCCCACAAGATGCCGCTTTCAACGCGATCCCGCATCGCCTCCCACTCGCCGCGACGATCCGCGAATTGCTCGTAATACACGCGAGCGCTGCCGAGCGTACTCTCCACACGACCAATCGCACCGCGATTTCCGATTTCAGAAGGCAACGCACTCTCTGCGAAGGTCCCTTGAAAGCGCCGCCCGAGTTCTGTGTCGGCCTCACCCTCTGTTCCATACGCGGCGATCGCGGCAGCGAGGGCCTTCTTATCTGTGTCGTTGGTTGCGAAGGTACGCGAGGCTTCGTCACCCGACGCGGTGATTTCAACTTTCACCTTGCGATTTTGGCAACCAACGCCCAGCGCACAAAGCGGGAGGATCATCGCAATCAACGCGAGAAGCCGCACGCTGGTCCGCGCCTGCGCTACGAGTTCAACGATGGTGCTTGGAAATCTTCTCGTGAGGTCTTTGCACTGTTGGGTCATACCGCGGATAGTACAGCGATGCTTCCGGATTCCGAACTTCGGTCAGAGGCGGAATCCGTCCTGTGACATCCGCACCCCACACACCTTCAGCCAAATCGCAGACGCCCCGCGCGCACGATGCCTTCGCAGCAATGCGCGAGCCGAACTATCGGTTCTACGCGATGGCGTTTGTGACTTCAAGCATCGGCCTTCAGATGCTTTCGACCGCGATCGGATGGGAGGTGTACGAGCGCACCAAGAGTCCGTTCATTCTCGGCGCCATGGGCCTCGCGCGTGCGCTTCCCGTGATTCTCCTCACACTGCCCGCTGGCACGATCGTCGACGGAGGCGACCGCAAACGCATTCTGTCGTTCACACAGTTTGCATTTGCGTTGGTGGCGCTTTCCCTCGCCTTCGCCAGTTGGTCCGCTGCGCCGATTTCGCTGTTTTTCGTGCTGCTGTTGGTTTCAGGGTCGATTCGCAGTTTCAACGCTCCGTCGCGTGGCGCACTGCTTCCATCACTCCTCACCCCAGAACGATTCGAGAACGCCATCGCATGGCAATCGGGCTTCTTCCAGTTTGCAGCGGTTGCAGGCCCCATGATTGCGGGTGTTGTGATCGCAGCACTCGGCGGCGCGTGGGCTGTCTATGCCGTGACTGCCGTGTTGTGCGCAGCCGCCGGAGTTGCCGCACTGTTCCTCCAACCTCGCCCCGTCGTACGACAGTCAGCACCACCGAAACTACGGGACATGTTTGCTGGCTATCAGCACATTGTTCGCGAGAAGACCATTTTGGGAGCCTTGACGCTTGATCTCCTCGCAGTGCTGTTTGGTGGCGCTACTGCGCTCCTACCCATTTATGCCGAAGAAATCTTGCACTGCGGCCCCATTGGACTTGGCGCTCTGAAAGCGGCTCCGTATGTCGGAGCATTTCTCATGGCTGTCTGGCTTGCCGCACGGCCGATGTTTCGTCATGCAGGTCGAGCGTTGTTGTGGAGTGTCGCGCTCTTTGGCATCACCACCATCATGTTTGGCCTGAGCACTTCGCTTTGGGTTTCACTGCTGGCACTTGCAATTGGTGGTGCAGCCGACAACATTTCTGTGGTCATTCGCCATCTTTTGGTGCAGACTCGAACACCAGACGACCTGCGAGGACGCACGGCCGCCGTGAACAGCGTGTTTATCGAGTGCTCGAATGAGGTTGGCGCGTTTGAGTCTGGACTCGTTGCAACTTGGTTTACACCAGTTGTCTCTGCTGTGAGCGGCGGCATTGGGACGCTGGCTGTTGTGGTTTTTGTTGCGTGGGCGTTCCCTGCACTTCGGCGCATGAAACAGGTCATTGAGCCGATACCACTGGTGCCTGAGTCGACGCGAACAGCCGAAACTGAAGTCACTCGTGCGCGTCACGAAGTTCGTGTCGCTGAGTACGAGGAAGAGGATCACCGGACGGCGGGTTCTGCCTGAGTGCTGGCGGATGCAGGCTTTGGCGCCGAAGCTGGCGGACTATTTTCTTGTAAGAGCGGCCGATCTGTTCCGCGCACGCTGCCGCAACCCAAACTGCCACAACCGATGATGGCCGCACATGCGAGCATCGGAACGAAATGCTGTACCTCGCGGATTCGCGCAAGGTGAGTGCGTACCGAAGTTGACTGGGTCTCGTAATGGCGGCAAGCAACTGTTGTGTGTGCTGGGTGGCAATACATGGACGCAGCGTATCGCCAACCTCGGGTTTCTGTTCCACTATGAACTCAACTTGCCGCGCGCGTGCACCAACGGCACTAATGAAACTGCCGCGTCGTCACCACCGCCTCCCCTTCTACAACGACCTGTGCTGTGAGATCCCATGCGTCGCTCACCAGGAGATGGGTTACACCGTGCTTCTGCTCGACTTTCCCGCGTACACAAAGCGCAACCGCATCGCGTACCACACTTCGGAGGCGCTCGTAGACCTTTGGTTTGAAGATGAGATTTGCGGTCGCTGTTTCATCTTCGATGGTCATGAACACAATGCCCTTTGCAGTGGAAGGCCGCTGTCGTACCAGTACAAGGCCAGTAACCGCGATGACTTTCCCGCTTGCAATTCGCGGACGGGGTGCGTGTTCTGCTCCGAAAGGCTGTGTGTTGCGATGTGCTTGTAAAAAACGACACGGAACTATCCGCGTTTTTCGGGGATCGACTTTCAAGGTTGGTCGGATGACCGCGATCGGATGCCGCTGCAGCGACACTCCTGTTGCATCGAAATCCTTGGCAATACCGGAGAGTTCAGAAACTGCGGGTAGATTCGGTTCCAAGTCATCTTGTGAAAGAACTTGCCTATGAGTTTGTACAGCAGGTTGCTCTGGACTCGACGAAGCAGCAACACCGAACGACCAGAGTGTTGGTCCAACATCTCGCAGCGCCAATATTTGCCATGTTGCCTGCTGTCTCTCAAGACCCATGGATGTAAACGCGTCTGCTGCTGCAAGTCTGCGCAGGGCAGCCTGTGAGACACCGGACGCATCGAAAATATCACGAATACGCGTGAATCGTCCTTCACGCCGTACCGCTTCCACGATGCGTTGTGCATCATCGATCTCAAGACCACGAACCATGCGCATACCAAGTCGAAGTGCCGGCTGCGATGGAACATGAAAATCGGTGGTCGTACTGTGCCCGGTACATTGCCATGGCGCACAAAGCGGTTCGGGTTCCGCACGATCTGTGCGACCAAACTGCGCGAGAGACGGCGTCATACTTCGCCCTTGGCTATGCCGATGTTCCAACTGGAACTCGCCATGATGCGCACGCGATGCAGCTTCAGCAGTTGAATGTGTATTCGTTTGAGAAATACCCGAGCAAATCCACCTGCGCCAGCGAGCATGAGGCGTACACGGACTTTGCTGCGTTGCTTGTCTGGGCTGCGTGCTCCAGCGTTCGACCAACGACGCACCTTCTGCACAACGACCGTCGCGCACCGCCTCCATCATCGCGTGCAGTCCTGCATCAACCCGAACGATGATCTCTTCGCCCTGCTCGCACCGAGTCGTTTCATGCCCAGTTCGTTCAAGCATTTTTCGTTCAAGTATTTTTCGTTCAAGTATTTTTCGTTCAAGGGTCGTATCCCACAACGAATGGTGTATGTCGACACCCCGTACGACAACGCCGTGATCTTTCGCGTCTCGCACGATTTGCGCTGGGGCGTAAAACCCCATCGGCTGGCTGTTGAGTAATGCTGCCGCAAAGGCTGCGGGGTGATGCCTCTTCAGCCACGCGCTTGCATAAACCAAAAGTGCAAAGCTTGCAGCGTGCGATTCGGGGAATCCATATCCAGAAAAACCTTTGATTTGCTCAAACACCTGCAAGGCAAATTGTCTTGAGTACCCACGCGAAACCATGCCCTGCTCAAGTTTTTCTCCGAACTGCACAATCTGATTTCCGCTGCGCTTCCACGCGGCAATCGCACGGCGCAAGTGATCTGCTTCCCCCGGCGAAAATCCCGCTGCAACAACAGCCAGTGCCATTGCTTGTTCTTGAAACAGCGGAACACCGAGCGTCTTTGCGAGTACTTGTCGCACCGCATCATCCGGATACTCGGCACGCTCTTCGCCGCTTCGCCTCCGAAGATACGGATGCACCATGTCGCCCTGAATGGGGCCAGGTCGGACAATCGCTACTTCAATCACAAGATCATAAAAACAGCGCGGCTTCAAGCGCGGCAACATCGACATCTGCGCCCGCGACTCAATTTGAAAAACACCAACGGTATCCGCTTTGCAAACCATGTCATAGGTCAATGTGTCTTCAGCAGGAATGGTGTGAAAGCGGAGTGGAACAACTGACTGTATCGCTGTTGCTTCCGTCTCAGGGAGCGACTCAGGGAGCGAC
>JASGCF010000184.1:5387-6753 GCA_030054275.1 Limnohabitans sp.
CTCAGGGAGCGACTCAGGGAGCGACGCATCTGATGCGGGAAGCCCATCTGTTGTGAGAGTTGCTTCTGAACACGCACCTGCTGCAAGTGCATGTCGGTCGCCATTGATCAAGTCGATGGTCTTCCGAATCGCCGTCAGCATGCCCAACGACAAAATGTCGATTTTGAGCATGCCAAGCGCTTCAATGTCATCTTTGTCCCATTCGAGAATGGTGCGATTCTCCATCGCAGCGTTCTCCATAGGAACCATTTCTGCGAGCGGACCTCGTGAGATAACGAAGCCACCCACATGCTGCGAGCGATGCCGCGGGAAACCCTGTATCTCGCGAACCAAGCGCACAAAATGTCGTGCCGCCACAGAGTTTGGATCCACACCTGCGGCACGAAAGAGCGCAGCGCTTTCACTATTGATCTCTGTTGCCACATGCTCGGATGTTGTATGAGTTTCGACTGTGGGAAAAACTTCGGCAGACCAACGATCTGCACACGATGCAAGTTTCACAATGCTGTCTTCTGAAAACCCCAGTGCCTTTCCAACATCACGCACCGCGCTTCGACCGCGATAACTGATGATTTCACAAACAAGCGCAGCCCGATGCCGACCATATTTCGCGTAGATGTGCTGAATCACTTCCTCGCGGCGCTCATGTTCGAAATCGATGTCGATATCTGGAGGCTCATTGCGTTCGCGACTTACGAAACGCTCAAAGAGCACATCAATTCGGTCCGGATCAACTGCTGTAATACCGAGAGCAAAGCACACGGCGCTATTGGCTGCAGCTCCACGACCTTGACACAAGATCCCACGCGAACGCGCAAAGGCCACGATCTCGTGGACCGTCAGAAAGTATGGCGCATACTGAAGATCTTCAATAATCGCAAACTCGTGCTCAAACTGACGCGCAACTTTCGCTGGAACTCCTCGCGGATAGCGCTCTCTCGCGCCCTTCCACACCAACTCATGCAGATGGCGCATGGGTGGAACACCTTGAGGCGAAACCTCATCGGGATATTCGTATCGAAGTTGGTCGAGCGAAAAATGCGATGCACGCTCTACAAATCGCACCGATGTTTCGACGGCTTCTGGCTTGTCTGCAAAGCGCAACAGCATTTCTTGCACACTGCGCATGCGGCGTTCAGCGTTGACTGCGGTTCTTGGATGTCTTCCATGCTGCATACTGCGTACATCTGTGCCAAAACGAATCGCAGTCAACACATCAAGGAGTTGTCGGCGCTCGATGTCATGCATGCGAACATCACCTGTCGCAGCAACCGGAATACCAAGAGCGCTTGCAAGTACACACGCTCGTTCCGAGAGAATCACGCTCTCGGGCTCTTCTGTACGGGAGAGTGCCACCGCAATGCGG
>JASGCF010000185.1 GCA_030054275.1 Limnohabitans sp.
GGTCAAAAACATCGTGTTCATGGGTATGGGCGAGCCAACCGACAACATCGACGAAGTCATCGCTGCGATTCGCGTGCTTGTCGATCACGACGGTCCAATGGTCCCGGCGTCGAACATCTCGATTTCAACCGTCGGAAATCCGCAGGGCATCGAGAAAATCGGCGCCTTGGTGCGCGAAACAGGCTTCCACCGCCTCAATCTTGCGCTCTCACTGAATGCGCCAAACGATGAAATCCGCAGCGCCATCATGCCCGTGAATCGCGCGTGGCCGATGGCGCAACTGAAAGAGGCGCTTCATGCGTTTCCAAAGTTTTCGCAAGCTGCATTTTGCGTGGAGTATGTGCTCATTCCTGGCGTCAATGACCGCGACGAACACTGCGATGAAGTGTGCGCATTTCTCAAAGATGTTCGCTGCTCGCTCAACATCATTCCCTACAACCCTCGCAGGAATTCGCCTTGGCCTGCACCGAACGAATCGGATGTTGAACGCTTCATCGCCCGTGCTGTTGCCAATGGGCAGTTCACCAAGCGACGCGGAACGAAAGGTCGCAATGTGATGGCAGCCTGCGGGCAACTTGGCAATGAGCGCATTCGCAATCGCAAAGTCGTAGAAACTTCGTGCAGCGATGCGCAGTCAACACCTGTGACGCTCACGCTTCCGCGCTCGCCGTTCGCTCGTGGCGACGCGCGCCACGCCATCGATCGCGTGCAAACACCCGCCTCAGAAGAACGCAACGCATGAGTTCGATCAAGCACGATGCAGCTCCGCGCACTGGCTCCAGTCGCATGCGATTCGCGCGCTATCGCGCAGAGCTCACCGATCGATCTCGCGCTGGCAGCGAAGACCTTCGCGGGAAACCGAAGAAGCCACTTCATCGTTCGTTCGGCACCCTTTTTCGCGCCTATCTTGGCCTCTTGCGTCCGTATCGGCGCACGCTGTGTGTCGTCTTCGTTGCGCTCGCGTGCGCCACGCTCTTGGCACTTGTTCCACCGGCTGGTGTCAAGATCGCCATCGACAGCGTCTTCGGAAATGAGCCGCTCGCGCCGATGTTGCAGGCGTGGCTTCCACAGTGGCTGCTGTCTCGAATTGATATCTCCAACAAGAGTTCGCTGCTTGCAGCAATCGTGATCGCAACCTTTGCAACGCTCCTTGTGAAAGTTGCCATTGGACTGGTCGGTCGAAGCCGCGCGACGATCGTTGCGAAGCGCCTTCAGGTCTCCATGCGGCGACGCGCCTTCGCGAAAGCGATTCGACTTCCGCTCGGCCGCGTACACGAACTGAAAGCCGGCGGAGTTTCGGCGCTGGTGCGCGAAGATGCTGGCGCAGCTGGAGAACTGCTGTTTGCACTTTTGTACAACCCGTTTCGTGCGTGCATTCAACTCGTCGGTAGTTTGGTGATTCTCGCCTTCACAGATTGGCGCTTGCTCGTTGGTGCGGTCGTGCTACTTCCGATGGTGTGGTTCAGTCACCGCACATGGATCGGTCGCATTCGACCGATCTATCGCGATCTCAAAAAGTTGCGCGACGAGATTGATGGTCACGCAGCCGAAACCTTCAGCGGCATTCGTGTTGTGCGCGGATTTGCGCGCGAACCCGCTGAAGTTGTGCGATTTTCCCGCGGTACGAATCTGCAAGCGCGCACCGAGATGCTGGTCTGGTGGTGGTCGCGCGGCGTTGAAATCGCATGGGAACTTTTCATTCCCGCTGCGACAGCTGCACTGCTCTGGTACGG
Organism: Limnohabitans sp.; assembly: GCA_030054275.1. GTDB lineage: Bacteria > Planctomycetota > Phycisphaerae > Phycisphaerales > SM1A02 > QWPT01. Next base: position 1,734 of record JASGCF010000185.1, read on the forward strand.
CGGAACACAAGTCGTTGCAGGTCGCTTGACGGCCGGAGATTTGGTGATGTTCCTCACCTATGTCACGCTTCTGCTCGGCCCGTTAGAAGTGCTCGCGAATACCGCAACGAACCTCCAAACAAGTTTGGCGAGTCTTGATCGAACGCTTGATTTACTCGAAGAACCAGAGGAATTCGCCTCATCCCGCGCACGAGCAACACGCTCGTGCGAACCTTCGACGGTGCGTGGCTCGATCCGCTTCGAAGGCGTTTCATTTCGCTATACGCCCGATGGACGCAGCATTCTGGAGGATGTGTCGTTCGATGCGCCTGCCGGAACGATGGTCGCGCTTGTTGGACACTCTGGCGCGGGAAAGACCACGCTTTCAAATTTGGTCGCGCGATTTCACGATCCAACCGCTGGACTCATCACGCTCGACGGCGTTGATCTTCGCGACATCGATCTTGCGTCGTATCGAAAACTGCTCGGGATCGTCGAGCAAGATGTGTTTCTCTTCGATGGCACGATTCGCGACAACATCGCGTACGCGCGGCCAGATGCGAACGACGCAGACATCGCGCGCGCCGCACACATCGCCCGCGCGGATGTCTTCATCGAGAAACTTGAAGAGAAGTACAACACACGAATTGGCGAACGCGGCGTGAAACTCTCTGGCGGAGAACGCCAGCGTTTGGCGCTTGCGCGCGCGGTACTTGCCAATCCACGCATCCTGATCCTTGACGAAGCGACGAGTAACCTCGACACCGAAAGCGAACGCCACATCCAAGCCGCCCTCGCGGACATCCTGCGCGGTCGGACCAGTTTCGTGATCGCCCATCGATTGTCCACGATTCGAGAGGCCGATCTCATTCTTGTCCTCGAAGACGGCCGCGTGGTTGAATCGGGCACCCACGAAGCACTTATCGCCCGTAGTGGACGCTATGCGACGATGGTTGTCCTACAGACCGAGGGGCGCCGCGAGAGCGTGTCTCAAGCGCCCTCGGTGGCGTTTGAGCGCTTGAAAGCGCCATAAATCGGCCCGGCGTTTCGCAGATTCCTCGGGATCCCCCGCCCGACAGTGTTCCGGCGGCGGGCGCGATCCGACCCATCGAAATCGAGCAGAAAGGAGCGCCTTCGTGCCATCGAACTGTCAATTCCCATCACAGTTCCGAGATTCGCTTTGCCCTTTCGCAGGGAGAGTTTAGTTTCCCCCGTCCAAATCTTCGTTTCGCGCCGGGGCGGCGCTGCGATCCTGTGTATTGGGTCAGAGAGGTTCCCATGACCGATTTCAAGTCTGTTCTTCCGGCTCACTCGACCTCACGCACCGCAGTTGCGCAGAGCGTCCCAGTTGTTGCCTCGGCTCTGGCTGCACTTTTGTGCGCGATGCCGCTGCACGCGGATGTGCCAAACGGAACATGCACCACTGCGGCGCAGATCTTCTCGAACCAAATTGTGCCTGTCGGACTTGCAAACTCTGAGCCCGACGAAATCGCGGGCAATTGCTCGAAGAACTTCGCCTACCACACATGCTGGTACGCGCTTACTCCCGAGTCAAGCGGCACCCTCGCGGTGACGCTCGCACCAACTGGATCGTTTCAACTGAACTCGATCTTGGTCGCGTTTTCGTCCTGCAACACCGGAGCGTTTCTCGACTGCAGTTCGAACACGGCCACCTGTGGCTCATGCGCTGAAATCACACTGCCTGTAACCGGCGGAAACACCTACTACTTCTGCGCAGCACTTTCTCACGCCATCACGAATCCTTCTGCGACGCTTGCCCTCGGTGTTGAGTTCACTGCAAGTACCTGCGGCAACGAACAGTCATGCTGCCTTGCACATGACGCCCCATCCTGCTCGGATCCGAAGTGCTGCGATGCGGTCTGTGTAAGCGACCCTCTCTGCTGTGTAGAAGTGTGGGACTCGGTCTGCGCAAGTATCGCGGGCGATCTTTGCAATTTCATCTGTACACAAGAGGATTGCGACGGCAACGGCGAAGTCGACGCGCAGCAATTCGGCCTTTTCTCGCATGTTGCGATCCCAACATTCGCATCGACTGCCAGTGCATCGGATTGGTGTCCGCCGCTTCAATTTGAGTCGAAAGTGCTTCCGCTGTTTGTGAGCACTGGCATGCCGCCAGCAGGACTCACCCGATACATCACCATCCCATATCAAGGCGAGGCCAACGGGCGAGGCCTGCGCGTCATCGATGCGAGAACGACGCTCGCCGCGGACGACGGAACAGCAACCTTGTCGCTTGGAACGCCAGGACTTCGCGTCACCTCGAGGGAGGCCAGCACGCCATCCACGCTGTTCGTCAACCAAGTGTCGATTTTCAGTGCCGGCCCCATGGTGCTTGGGGAAGTGTCCGAAACTGTACAGCCGCCACAAGCGCGCGTCGGCAATCTTGTCACGCAGCCAGGCACATCACTGTCGGCAAGCGACCTTCTCGTGGTCAACGGCACCTGTGATCTGGACGGCACGACTGCCTACATCGATCACATTGAGGTGGGTCCACTCGGAAGTCTGGCGGTGCGCGGTAGTTCCTATTGCAGCGCTGGAGATCCGGTGCAAGTCGCAGGAAAACTCGAGCTTGACGGTGGCTTCCTCAGCGTGCCTGAAGCGTCTTATGTTGCCGTCGGCAGCGCAGGCTCGCTTCTGAGTGGCAGTGGCTCGCTTTTCGGCTCGGCAGTGGCATGGCAAGGCGTGATCGTGCCTGAGGGAGAAATCGCAAGCGGAGGCAACTTCAAGTTTGCAAGTCCAGAAGGGTTCCCAGCGACGAACGCGAAACTCGTGATTCGACTTGGGATCGGCGCAACACTCACCGCTGCTGGGATGATGGACCTCCATGGCACGCTCGTGATAGATGCAACGAATTTCAGCCCAGCGCTTGGACAGATATACCCGTTCCTCAATTGCAACGGGTTCTACTCCGACGCGTTCGACAGCATTCAGTTCCGCGGCCTACCGACGAATCTCGGCGCTTTCGTCGTGAAATTGCCAGGAAGTCAGCTCGCGGGTGCCACTTCGACGGGGCTCGGCGTGGTGTTCGTGCCGCTGGCGCAGGTGATCCAGTTCGGCGATCCGGCGTCCTCACCGCTTCCTGCGCGTCCGACCGACGCGGTGCGTGGCGATTTCAACGCAGATGGCATCGAGGATCTGGCTATCACGCTCTCGACGAGTCCCTCTGAAAACGGAAGCGTCGTGGTGTTCAAAGGCACTGGTGATGGACTCGAGCAAGTACTTCTCGTTCCGGTCGGCAAAGATCCGCGCGCCCTCGCCGCAGCCGATTTCAACGGTGATGAGCGACTTGATCTTGTGGTTGCCAACTTTGGTGACGGAAGTATCCAAGTGTTGCGCAATCAGACCACTGGATCGATCAACTTCAACGCGCTCACGCCCGTTGGCGTTGGCAATGGACCGGTCGATGTTGCTGTCGGCGACTTCTTGCCTGATGCGCTGTTTGTTGGCACACGCACCGATGTCGTGGTTGCATTGCAAACCGACGAGTCGTTCAAAGTTGTCAAGAATAACGGAGGCGAAATCAACGGCGAAGGTGCGGAGACCGTGCCCTCCGACGGCGGCCCACCATCTTCTGTGGGCGGAGGCGATGTCGACAACGATCGCGACGATGACATCGTTGGCGGCTCGTCCGGCGGAACCACGATCATTCCTGGCGGTACCTCCAGTAGTTTCAACGGAGGACCGATCTTCATCGCAACTCCGAACGAGGTCACAGACCTCAAGGTTGCCGATTTCAACGGAGACGGCGTACCAGAGATCGTTTCGACATTGCTGGCACTTGCTCCACGGCCAGTGCCGCCAGGTGGCCCTGTGATTTACGACTCTGTCGCACTCATTCGCGCAGATGGGCCTGGTTTCAGTTCTGCACTCCTCGATTTCTGGCTTGAGGCGCAAGCTCCGACGATTGGTGACTTCGATGGCGACGGCGACTTCGACTTTGCGCTCACCTCGCGCAACTCACTCACTTCCCCGAAACGCGCTCGCATCATTCGCAACGATTCGACACCAGGAAACCCTGAGTTCAACCTTGTGGCAGTCTTGCCAGAACTCGGTGAGCCAGATGTGCTGGTCGCGATTTCGATCGACGGTATCGGCGACGACATTCTTTCTGCTGAACAAGTCGCGCAGGGCGATGTTGCTGGTCGCATCACGCTGCTGCGGACCGCGAATCCGCCACAGCCAGGCGACTTGAACGGCGACGGCGCGATCGGCGGTGCAGATCTTGCGATCATGTTCCAATACTGGGGCCTCCCTGGGATCGGTGACATCGACGGCGACGGTACGACCAACGGCTTCGATCTCACGCTGCTCCTCGGCGCGTGGTCGAAGAACTAGTCGATGGACCCCACCGTTGAACTATGACTGCACAGTCGAACCCGAGCAAGGGAAGGCTGCTCCACACTCGCTGCAAACGGTCGCATCGGTGCGTCGCGGATATCCACACTCTGGGCACGCGCCACGCAGCCACCCTTTGCGCGCATGGCGTGTAAGAAAAAGGATCGCCCACGGACCACACAGCCAAAGCAGCGCCGCAACACCAAGGCACAGGCTGTAAAAACTGGCGAGCGCACACTCACAATTCGACTTTCTTCGCACAAGCAGATAGATCGGAATGCCAAGCACCAGTTCAACCACTGTTCCAGCGAAGATCACACGCAAGATTCGCTCGAGATGATTCGGGTTGCGCGATCCACTCACACCTCGCAAGAGCATCGCAACCACAAAGCCACCACCGACCCAACCGGCGAGCATGAACGATGTCATCACCGGGTAACCGCCCGGGAAGGAACTCTCAAACGCTTTCGCGTCCGCTGCAAGGAGGGCAAACACAAGTTCAACAGCGGATGCTGCGAGAATTCCGCAGAGCAACGCGCCAACCACGATCGCTGCAATCACACTGGTGAGAAGCGAGCGAGTTTCGGATGCGGTTCGACCTTTCACCGTGATAGGATCAAGTAAAAGTACCG
>JASGCF010000186.1 GCA_030054275.1 Limnohabitans sp.
GAGAGAGATTCGATCAGTGTGCTCGGCCTCGGCACGGCGCCTGCTCCGCGCGATCGAGACGCCAATCGATCGCTCGCAACCGATGGATCACTGCGACTTCTCGGGGAGTCGACGCACGCGAGCATTCCAGCCGATGAGCGAGGTTCGTGACCTCTCCGCCACGCATGTATTCACACGATCTGTTGCAACATGCGCGAACGCGCGCGCCGCGCACAATCGGTCCTAGTCCGTCTGAATGAGATCTACAACGCTATGCAACCATCGCGACCTGTCTTGAGATCACTCCGCGCCGCCGCATTTGTGCTGGTTTCACTGCTCGCCGCATGCTCTTCGCACGAGCGCGCTGGCACGATGGAACTCGTCGCGCTTGGCTCTCGACCACTCGCGCTTGAGACAGAGTTCATCTCATCGGCGTATGTCGTCCGCGAAGCGGAGGACAGTTTCTGGTTCTCTGATATCTCGCTCGAACAGTTGTTGGCGCACGACATGGGAAAGCCCGTTCGAAACGCTGTGTTTCTCCACGCTCAACTTGTGTGGACTCCGAAACCAGGCATGACACCGCTCGATCCGACTGCGACCAACCTCGTGACGCGCGTCGTTGTGGTGTCTGAGGGCGAAGTCGGCCTCTACGGCGGCGCGGCATTCGCCCGCCCAAGCGGTGAACCGGGTTCGGAAGAAATGGAACTGGTTGTCGAGGGAGGAACACTTTCGCTCCTTTCGAAGACCAAGGGCTTCCACGACCTCTTGAGTCCCGTGGGACTCACGGGGACATTCGTTGCACGACACGCACCAGATGACGCTGGCCGTTGGCGCCGTGCCCTTGCGCAGTTTGTGACGAACGCGCTCGGCACCTCAACTTGGGTTGATGCCAGCGATCATGCGCAGGAGCGAACATTCGCGTTTTACTCACCCGATTTCAGCGTTCGGTGAGTTCTCATGCGTGAGCGCGGCTCGGATGGCGTTCTCAAGAGTCGCTTCAAGTTGACATGCAACGCCAGTTGGGCCGATCTGCGTCGGTCTCCGGTCGCACTGCAAGACACCATCGATCGGTCGGACAATCGCAACTGATTCAAGATCAATCCGCGACCACGCATCGGTTGCGTGTATCGAGTGATCTTGAGCGGCAACGCCATGCAGGCTGTTCTGCGGAAGCGATGCGCGACTTCCGTAGGCCTCATCCCCAACGAGCGGTGAACCAAGGTGCGCAAGCATCGCGCGAATTTGATGGAACCGACCTGTCCAGAGCCGAATGAGAAGGTGGGCATGACATGAGCCATCGGTGCACTCGGCCATACCGAGCACTTCCAATCTCGACGGATCTCCACCCGAACGAACAACCCGAGCCACTGCGCCTTCGCGTCGAAGATAGGCACGATGCGTGCCAAGGAGTTTGCCAAGGAGTTCGGTACGCGGAGCGTTGATGCGCGCGAAGTACCACTTCGCCCATCGACCCTGTCGAATCTCCTCACCGTGTCGCGCTGCGGCACGCGCATCACGCGAAACCACCATCAATCCGCGCGTCGGCCGATCAAGTCTGTGCGGCAACCGTGCATCGGGCCATGCGAGCGACTCGCGCGCCCAATCAAGCAATGCTGGAATTCGACCGTGCTGCGGCCGCTCAGCACTCAAGCCAGCAGGCTTGTAGAGCACAGCCGCGTCAACGCCAACCCGAAGAATCTCGGGTTTCATGCTGAGATAAAGCCCTCACGGACCGCGTACAACGCAAGTTCAACGCGGTCGTGGATGTCGAGCTTCTCCATCACGCTTGTCACATGCTTGTCGACGGTCTTGACCGAGATGCCGAGCATTTCCGCGATCTGCTTTTTCGCATAACCCTTGCCGACATACCGAAGCACTTCAATCTCGCGATCCGAGAGCGTTTCGCCACGCGTCCCAACGACTTTGCGCTTTCGCATGTCACCCGCGCTCGCGCGAACGCGTTCTGCGGCGCGTGGTGAGAAGTACTGTTCACCGCGCGCCACTGCTCGCACGCCTTCTGGAATACCGCTCGGATCATCGCTCTTCACGATGTATCCACGCGCGCCAGCTTTCAGCGCTTGTTCGATCGAGCGATCTGAATCGGTGGCGGTCAAGAACATGATCGCAGTGCTTGGCCGTAGTTGAAGAATGTGCGATGCAGCGTGGAATGCATCGACACCTGGCATGTCGACATCGAGCACCACCACAGCAGGCGAATGCTTATGCGCAAGTTCTACGGCATCTGCCCCATTCCCTGCTTCAGCAACAACTTTCAGATCAGGTGTGTCGTTCAACACCGAGACCAATGCTGAGCGGATGAGCGCGTGGTCATCGACGACAAGTACGGTGATGTTTTTCATGCCAGCCATATCCGTGCGTACAGCATAACGGCTTAGAAACAAGGGTTTGCCATGGAAACCGTGCCAAAATTTGACTCATCGATGCTCCGCGCAAGCACCTCTTCGAACGCATCGAGGCACCGACTCGACAACCCGCTTTGAGTGAGGCGGGACAGAAAGCGACCACACGAGCATCGGGTTTAGGGAATCCGCCCGATAGAGAAAGTATCCCCACTCCGTATCTTCCGACGGTCGGGTCTGTGAAGGGCGGTTCGCAGATCGATGTTCGTTCAACGCGTTCGGCAACGAGTCCGAACAACCAGCTCGAGGAGTCCAGATATGCCTGCAACCCAACAACGCGCGACACTCGTTCTCGATCTCTTTGATCTGTACTACGAGCGCGTCTACGCGTTCTTGCGAAAATCGGCTGCACCCGATGTCGCTGAGGATCTCGCCCAAGAAGTCTTCCTCCGCCTGATGCAGCACCCAGACCTTGAGCGACTTGAGATTTCGATTAGTTACCTTCTGAAGATCGCCCACAACCTGCTGCGTCGCCGATTCGCTCGTGCCTCGCGCTTGCGGGAGCTTCTTGAAGAGCGCGTACAACGCGACGGCGGAGATCCGGAACTCGGCCCCTGCCGCAATGAGCGCTCCTCTGATGAAGTCGGAGCCGGCATCCTAGAAACAGCGCTTGGGCTGCTCGGACGCGATGAACAAGACGCCATTCGATTGATCGTGTGCGAAGGAAAGAGTTACCAACACGCAGCCGAAGCTCTTGGAGTTTCGGTCACCACGATCAACAACTGGAAGCATCGCGGCATTGTGAAGTTGCGAAAGTTCATCGAGGAAACGCCAGCGGCCGAGTCAGAAGGCCTGCGCGAGAAGGCTTCCATGACACAGCGGCCGGCCACCAGGAATCACATCCGCGCGGAACGAACCCCGCTGCAGATTGAGACTGGAAGCGTGCTCAGTGACGATGCGCGCACGGAACCAAATCGGCTTCGCAGCGCAATTCGGTGGCACTCTCGCCGTGATGAAGTTGCGTGATGAAGTGATCGGTCCTCAGACCGTGCACCGAGCAAGCGCCTAGATCAACGCAAGAAGACTCAAGAACCCAGCGCCGAGCACGAACGCTGCAATGAGAAGCCAGACCACGATCTGACGCAAAAGCGGATGGTGAACTGCGCGACGCGTTCGAGTTTGCGTGTCGCCATCGATCCACGCGTAGCACTTTGGACAAATGTCCGCCGCGTCCCAAACTTCAGCGCCACACTCTGGACATTGCGCCGTTTCTGAAGAGAAACGCTCGCGGTCCGCTGCGTCGTGATCGTCTACTTCGCCGAAATCCGGTGACTCAAGCTCAAAATCGCCCGAATCGTCATCCGAATCACCATTGGACTCATCGTCTCGACCACCTTGCGATGTACTTCGTCTTCGCGCCATGCGTTGGCCGTACCATAGCACCCCATGCCCCCGCTCCAAAGTAGTCTGACGCCACTCGGCACGCCCTGCCCCGCCTTCGACCTCGCCGATCCACGCGGATTTCGCATGTCATCGAGCGACGCCATCGGAAGACCGCTCTTGGTGCTCTTCCTCTGCAATCACTGTCCGTTTGTCCAGCACATTCGAGACGAAGTCGCACGACTTGCTCGCGACTACCTGAAGCGCGGAGTTGCGGTGGTTGCGATCAGCTCAAACGACCCCACGCAATATCCACAGGACGGTCCGGAGGCGATGATCCGCGAGGCGTGCGACACGGGATACTGCTTTCCATATCTCTTCGACGAGACCCAAGCGGTCGCGCGCGCCTTTGATGCCCAATGCACGCCAGATCTCTACCTGTTTGATCGCAGCCACCGACTTTTTTACCGCGGCCAACTTGATGCGAGCCGCCCGAAGTCGAACATCCCTGTGACCGGCGAGGATCTCCGGCAAGCGCTCGACACGCTTCTTGCGGGCGGTGCGCCCCCCGCTGTGCAGCACCCATCGGTCGGATGCAGCATCAAGTGGCGAGTGTGACAAACTGCCACCGACGCGAACGCGCATGGGACGCGATCCCCAAATCCGATCTCAAGAAACGGGCTAAAAAAGACAACACCCTCTCGAACGGAGGGTGTTGCATTTTGGAGGCGAGGCGGACGGGAATCGAACCCGCAACCACCGGCGTGACAAGCCGGTACTCTAACCAATTGAGCTACCGCCCCAACACCTTCGCGGCAAGCCGCGAGGGACGGAAAGAGTAGCAGAATTCACCCCCTCGTCAAGGCCACTTTTCGGCGGTGTTCTGCACACTTTGGAGCGCCACCATCAGACATCGGACCAACGCGTACCGACGGCCGACGAAACCTCAAGCGGAACGCGAAGTTGCATGGCGTTGCGCATCGTCTCCGCAAGAAGCCGCCCCACCGATTCTGCGACATCAAGTGGTGCTTCCACCAACAACTCGTCGTGAATCTGAAGAAGCAAGCGCGCCTTGGGGAACTGGTTCGCCAACGCTTGATCGAGTTGAACCATCGCCAATTTGATGAGATCCGCCGCGGATCCCTGCACCACCGTATTGACCGCGATCCGTTCGCCAAAGGCGCGCTCAGAGGGATTCCGTGAAGCGATTTGAGGGATGGGCCGCCAACGGCCAGCGATGGTTGTCGCATGTCCAGTGCGCTTTGCGTCTTCGACGCATCGATCAAGAAACGCATCGATCCCACGGAATCGCGTGCGATAGCTGTCGATGATTTCCTTGGCGCGCGCAATGGTCCAACCCGGCCCCAAGCGACGCGCAAGGCCCGACGCAGTGATGCCGTAGACGATCCCAAAGTTCACCATCTTTGCGGCGGAGCGCTGGGTGTCGTCAACTTGGTCAAGCGCAACCCCGAACACCTGCGCAGCGACCGCTCTGTGAATATCTTCACCACGCGCAAACGCATCGCAAAGCCCGGGATCCTGCGAGAAGTGTGCGAGGAAGCGCAGTTCGATTTGCGAGTAATCGGCACTGACAAAAGTCATTCCTTCCGATGCGACAAAAGCGCGTCGAATCGCAGCGCCCACTTCGGTCCGAATCGGGATGTTCTGTAGATTCGGCTCGCTCGACGAAAGTCGCCCGGTCGTGGTACCAGTTTGATGAAATGCACAATGAATGCGTCCGGTTTCCGGCAAGACCGCTGCGTCAAGTGCCTTGAGATAGGTGCCGACAAGTTTCGCGAACTGTCGGTACTCAAGAATCTGCTCGGGCAACCGTGACTGAACCGCAGGATCTTCTGCGAGTTTCTCAAGAACTTCGCTGTCTGTGCTCGCACCTGTGGTTGTTCGCTTCACGACTCGCAGACCAAGCCCTGGCGGTGACGCGTCGGGTGCGTTGAACAAGACTTGCGACAATTGCTTTGGGCTGTCTGGGTTGAATTCCCACGGTGCAGCCAAAGCGATCTCGTCGCGCAGTTTCGAAAGTTTGATTTCAAGCGCGCGACGCTGCGTTGCGAGTTCATCACGGTCGATTCGAATTCCCGCCCGCTCCATGCGCGCGAGCACTGGTATCAGGGGAATCTCAATCTCGTCGTAGGCCTTGCGTTGCCCGCGCGACTCAAGTCCAGCCTCCAAGGTCGCACAGAGCGCAAATGCAATCTCTGCATCTTCCGCGGCGTATGGCGCTGCGATCTCAAGTGGTGCTTCGTCAAATCGACGCTGCCCGTGCCCACGCGGGCCGAGCACCGATTCAATAGGAATCGGACGAATTCCGAGCACATGTTCGGCTGTCGCGTCGAGACCATGAGACGGACGCGTTGGATCTGCGAGGTAGCTTGCCAACATCGAATCACCAGCAATCCCGCGAAGTTCGATGTTGTGATTGGCAAGCACTGCGTGGTCATACTTCAGATTGTGTCCAACCTTCGCAATGCTTGCATCACAGAGCAATGGGCCGAGGACAGCAAGCACCTCGTGGATCTTGAGGTGCGCTGAAGGCTCCGGTGAACGGACTGGCACATACCACGCTTCGCCCTGCGAAACAGCGAAACTCAATCCAACAAGTCGCGCGATAGGCAACACCAGTGAGTCGGTTTCGGTATCGACTGCGCAACGCCGTGCGTCTCGAATCCGTGCAGCAAGTTGCGCAAGTTCCGCATGCGTTCGAACAACATGGACGATCATCGTCCGCGCAGAGACCGGCGGACCGACCTTCGCAGCAACGGCATCAAACAGGGTGCCAAACAACGCGGCTTCATGCGTCGGAAGGTTCTGTTGTTTCTCAAGAATCTTCGACGCAGCACGCTCGTCAACCGTCTGCGCAAAAAGTCCACCGTCGCTTGGATCGAGGGCAGAAACCTTTGTCCGCGACGAACCAATACGGCGTCGCGCGTCGGAAGGAGCCCGGCCGCCGCTC
>JASGCF010000187.1 GCA_030054275.1 Limnohabitans sp.
CGATGGCACATGCGAAAAGTGGCGACGGTCCGGTGAGTGCACCAAGCATGCGGAGCGGTGCCGAACCCCTCAGATCGAATGCTCTTGAGCAATTTCGCTACGACGACGACATCGTCCGCAAGTTCATGGGTGCATCGATGCTGTGGGGCATCGTGGGGATGCTGGTTGGTGTCCTCGTTGCACTCCAGTTGGCGGATCCGAGATTCAACCTCGGACTTGAGTGGACCACATTCGGACGGCTTCGACCACTGCACACCAACGCAGTGATCTTCGCATTCGCCGGAAACGCGATCTTCGCAGCCGTCTACTACTCGTCGCAGCGGTTGTTGAAGGCGCGGATGTTCAGCGACCTCTTGTCGCGCGTGCACTTCTGGGGTTGGCAGGCCATCATCGTGGCAGCTGCAATCACGCTGCCGCTCGGCTTTACGCAGTCGAAGGAGTATGCGGAGCTCGAATGGCCGATTGATCTCGCAGTCGTCGCCGTGTGGGTCGTCTTCGCGGTGAATTTCATCGGTACGTTGATTCGACGCCGCGAGCGGCATCTTTATGTCGCGATCTGGTTCTACATCGCAACGGTTCTTGCGATCGCCGTCCTCTACATCTTCAACAACTTGGTGATGCCGGCGGATTGGTTCCGCTCCTACTCGGTGTACGCCGGTTCACAAGACGCGTTCATGCAGTGGTGGTACGGGCACAACGCAGTGGCGTTCTTCCTTACCACGCCCTTCCTCGGCCTCATGTACTACTTCCTTCCGAAGGCTGCGGAACGCCCTGTCTTCTCCTACCGACTCTCGATCGTTCACTTCTGGAGCCTCGTCTTCCTCTATATCTGGGCGGGGCCTCACCATCTCCACTACACGGCGCTGCCGGAGTGGGCGTCGACGCTCGGCATGCTCTTCAGCGTCATGCTTTGGATGCCGTCGTGGGGTGGCATGTTGAACGGTTTGCTCACGTTGCGCGGAGCATGGAATCGCGTCGCGACGGATCCAGTGCTCAAGTTCTTCGTTGTTGCCATCACGTTCTACGGAATGTCAACATTTGAGGGACCGCTGCTTTCGGTGAAGAGCGTCAATGCGCTGAGTCACTACACCGACTGGACCATCGCGCACGTGCATGCGGGCGCACTCGGTTGGGTTGGTTTCATGTGCTTCGGCATGTTCTATTGGCTTGCGCCGCGGCTCTTCCAGACGCCGATCGCGCGACCGTCGTGGGTTGGGCTTCACTTCTGGACGGCGACGATTGGAATTCTGCTTTACGTCGGCGCAATCTATTGGGCTGGACTGACACAGGGCTTGATGTGGCGCGCCTTTGATGCGGATGGACTACTGCAGTTCCCCGACTTCCTCTCGACGGTCACCGTGTTGATTCCGTATTACTGGATCCGCGTTGTGGGCGGATCGCTGTATCTCTTCGGCGCGGTTCTGATGGGCGTCAACTTGGTCATGACTTGGACGAAGCGGCCGAAGGTGTACGACGTTCCTGTCTACGAGGCACCAGCCCTGACTGCAGGATTTGTGGAGCGACCTATCGCAGGATCGGCGTATCCAAAAACGTCGGTGCTCGGCGTCGGACGCGTGCTTGATGTCTTTACGCAACTCCGTTGGCACCGACGATTCGAGGGTCTTCCAATTGTTTTCACGGTGCTCGTGGCGCTCGGGGTGGTGGTGGCGAGTCTCGGCGAGATCATTCCGCTCTTCGCGCGAAAGTCGGACGTCGCACGTATTGCAAGTGTCGAGCCGTATACGCCGCTTGAACTCGCAGGCCGCGACATCTACATCTCTGAGGGCTGCGTCAATTGCCACTCGCAAATGATCCGCCCTTTGCGCGCGGAAACGGAGCGCTACGGCGAGTATTCGAAACCAGGCGAGTTTGTGTTTGACCACCCATTTCTTTGGGGTTCGCGGCGCATCGGCCCCGATCTTGCGCGCACCGGGAAACGACTGCCTTCTCCGCACTGGCACTTGCGCCATCTCATTGAACCAACCGACACAAGTAAGGGCTCGATCATGCCGCCGTATCCGCATTTGTCGGAGTCGACGCTTGATTTCGAGGCAATTCGGAATTCGGTCGCCGCCATGAGAGCGCTCGGTGTCCCGTACTCCGATCAAGAGGTGTCGGACGCGGAGTCGCTCGCGCGCACGCAAGCGAAGGTCATCGCTGAGCGCATCGTCGGAGAGAGCGGTCCTGCAGGTGTTGAAGATCGAAAGATCGTGGCGCTCATTGCATACCTGCTGCGACTCGGGACCGATCTTGATAAGCCGATCACAGCACCCGCTGCCCAACCGGCGACGGAGATCGCTGCGGTGAAGGCGCACAACGTGTCGCACGCAGTCGAAGGCGTGGGAGGTGGTCAGTGATTGCATCGATCACCATGGTTGAGCTGTCACTGCTCTTTTTCCTCGTGCTGTTTCTCGGCATCGTTGCTCGACTTGTCTTCTCGCGGTCACAGCGTTGGAAAGAAGACGCACAGATTCCTCTGAAAGACACGATCGAAATGGAACGCGACGAAGGTTCGATGTCGGAAGGAGTTCGCAAGTGAACACGCAGCAGACCAATCAGAATGTGAGTGAAGAGGCCGCACTTCTCGACCATGATTGTGACGGCATTCGCGAGTACGACAATCCAATGCCAGCGTGGTGGACCGGCATTTTCTGGTTGTCGATCCTCTTCGCGCTGCCGTACTTTGCGTTCTACCACCTTGGCGGCGTCGGCACGACGCTCGCGGACAACTACGAGACGGAAGTCGGCGCGTTCTATGAGATGCAGGCGGCGAAACTTGGCAATCTCAAGCCCGACGCACCAACGATTCTGACGCTCGCGACGGATGGTCAGAAGATGCTCGCGGGTCGGAACATGTTCCGCGCGAACTGCGCGACGTGTCATGGACCCGATGGCGGTGGATTGACTGGCCCGAATCTCACCGACGATCACTACATCAACATTCGCCAACCGGAAGACATCTTCCGCGTGGTTCACGACGGCCTCCCATCGAAGGGAATGCCCGAGTGGGCGTCGCGATTCAGTGAGCCGCAGCTTGTACTGCTTGCCGCGTACGTCGCGAGTTTGCGGGGCACGCACGCAAGCGCGCCGCGTGATCCGCAAGGTGATCGGATCGGGCCATGGAGTACTCCTAGCGCGGCGACGCCGCCAACCGTCACAACCGCTGTCGGTGAGTAGTTCGCTGCGGGCGTCCACTTCCGCGAGCGACGCAGCTCTGCGCGCGCGGTGATTCACGATCGAGGTGCATCAATGTCGTCGAGCCTTTCACTTCCAGTCCTTCGTCAGGACGCACAGGTGTCCGCGCAGACTGCGCAGGATCCATTTCTCAAGCCGGAAGGCCGAGTTCTCGCGACGCTCGAGGAGGATGGGCGTCGTCGTTGGATTCGACCCAAACTTTCACCGGGAAAGTGGTGGAAGCGTCGGCGTACTGTGGCGTGGGCACTCATCGTGATCTTTGCACTGATCCCGTGGACGAAGGTCGATGGTCTCCCCACGATTCTGCTCGATGTCGTGGACCGTAAGTTCGTGTTCTTCGGTTCGGTCTTTCGTCCGACCGAGACACTGCTCTTCGCACTGCTCTTCATCTCGGTCTTTGTTGGCATCTTCTTGCTGACCGCACTGTTCGGCCGTGTCTGGTGCGGCTGGGCGTGCCCACAAACGGTCTATCTTGAGTTTGTCTATCGACCGCTGGAACGGCTCTTTCTTGGCAAAGCTGCACTGCAGCCGAAGGCAGCGGTGTCCGCGTGGCGACGTGTGGCGATGTATGCGGCATACACGATTGTTTCCGCGCATCTCGCGAACACGTTTCTCGCATGGTTTGTTGGCGCGGATCGATTGACGAGTTGGATCTTCACGTCGACGCCGTTCACGCATCCAGTCGCGTTCACGATTTTTGCTGCGACGACGCTCCTGATGCTCTTCGACTTTGCATTCTTCCGCGAGCAACTCTGCTCACTCGTGTGTCCGTACGGACGGTTTCAATCAGCGCTGCTTGATCGCGATTCACTCATCGTGGGATATGACCGAAAGCGGGGCGAACCGCGCGGGAAATCGAAGTCCTTGCACGTGTCACAACGCGCGGCGACCAAAGACGGCGGTTGTAGCGGCAAGTGCGGCTGTGATGGAAATGGAGGCTGTGGATCGGGGAAGCAATGTGATGGTCATGCGCATCACGATCTGCATGCTGCTGCAACGACCTCGATTCGCACCGGTGATTGCATCGATTGCACATTGTGCGTGCAGACGTGCCCTGCCGGCATCGACATTCGAGATGGTCTGCAGCTCGAGTGTGTGCAGTGCACGCAATGCATCGATGCATGTGACGCTGTGATGACCAAGCTTGGTCGTCCGGTTGGATTGATTCGCTACACGTCTGAACGCGAGCTTGCGCGCGAGCCGCGCGGCGTTCTTCGGCCGCGACTTGTGGTGTATCCGTTGCTGTTGGTGATCGCGCTCACTGCCGTGATTTGGCTCGCGATCACGCGTGAACCAGCGGCACTTACCATCATTCGCGCACAGGGCATTCCATACACCGTGCACAACGAAACTGTTGAGAGCATCGTGCGACTTCGGATCGACAATCGCACGCGCCAGTCACGTCGATACGTCGTGGAGGGCGGAGCGGGTGTTGAACTCGCGCAGGCGGCGCACATCGAGGTTGCGGGTGATGCGAGCGGCGAAGCCGATGTTGTTGTGCGAAGTGCGCGTGATACGTTTGCACGCGGTCGACGCGAGGTTGAACTTGTCGTACGAGATGAGTCGGGGACATGGGCGGGCACGCTTCGAACGCATGTACTTGGTCCGATCGTGCTCTCGCCGATTGCTGCCACCGAGACTCACGTACAAGAGGGAGATTCAAAGTGAAGTTCATCGAGAATCGCTGGATGTTTGCGCCGATCGTTCTTCTCGGAGGAACCGTCACCATCGCGACAGTGACGGTGTTCTCTGCGGTGGTTGGTCATCCCCTTGGTATGGAGCCTTCGTACGACATCAAGGCGGCGAGTTGGGACGCAGAACGCGAACAACGTGCGCAGAACGATCGATTGCGATGGGTGGTCACGGCAGAGCTCGTAAGCGAGGGGGCGCATCGCTCGCTCTCGATCCGCGTTGAAGATAAGCACGCTGCGCGCATCATGGCCAATCGCGTGTCGGTTGAGTGCATTCCGATTTTGCTCGGTGAATCACGCCGCGTCGTCGAACTCGCGGCAACTGCGGGAGAAGAGGGCGTCTTTCACGGCACCTTTGATTCCGCGATCGGTGGGCAGTGGGAATTTCGCGTGATCGTCGATGCACCCGCGGGTCGTTACACCGACGCGTTCCGCAGGCAGTTGCCACACGCAAGAACTTCGCTGAGAAACGAGGTGTTACGTGGTTGAAGTTTTGGTAGTTGAGTCTGTTGCGGTTGAATCTGTTGCGCTCACCGCGATGTCAGACGTTGCGTCTCCGCACGCGCTCGCGATTGTGTCGCTTGCGGGCACCGTGCTTGCGTCGAGTTTGCTTGGTAGCGCGCATTGTGCCGGCATGTGCGGGGGTGTCGCACTTGTCGCGATTGGCGTGGATGGGAAGTCGCGCGTTGCTCGGCAAGTCGGATATCACGTGGGTCGATTGCTGTCGTACGCCGTCGTGGGTGCGGTGTGCGGATTGGTTGGGAGTGCTGTCGACGACGCGGGCACCTTGATCGGTGTTCAGCGCGTCGCCTCGATCGCTGCGGGCGTCACGATCGCGTTCTTCGGTCTCATCGCAGTGCTTCGGGCGTTTGGCGCGAAGTTCCCGTCGGCGGGTGTGCCCGCGCCACTGGTCGCGCTAGCGCAGCGCGCGCATGTGCGAGCCATGAAACTGCCGCCTGCGTGGCGTGGAGTTCCGCTCGGACTTGCGACGCCGCTCTTGCCGTGCGGTTGGTTGTACGCGTTCGCGGCGATTGCTGCGGGCAGCGCGTCGGTTGGCGTTGGAGCGCTCGTGATGGCAGCGTTCTGGCTTGGAACTGTTCCCGCGCTCGTGATCGCATCGAATGGTGCGCGGCTCGCATTTGCAAGACTCGGTCGACTCGCTCCGGCGATTGCAGGTATTGCAATGCTTGTGGTGGGAGTTCATGCGGCGATCTGGCGGAGCACGGTTGCGGATGAAGCGAGGGAAGGAGTCGCCATGGTTCGCGTTGCTCGTGAGGGACCGGCTTCAACGTCGTGCGAGGACTTGGCGAGTCAGGCTGCGGATCTCTCGGATGAGCTTCCGCCATGCTGTCGTGCGCGCGCGGATGCAGCGAAGCTCGAGAGTACTGCGGGAGGTACTCCATGAGCGAACAGCACGTTGATCGCAGCAAAGGTTCGGCACCGGCACATGTTTGCGCGCACTGCACATTGCCGGTTCCTGCGGCAGAGATTCGATCGGAAGCGAGCGAACAATTCTGCTGTCAGGGATGCCGCGCGGTGTATGCCTCGATTCACGAATGTGGGCTTGAAGGCTACTACCAACTGCGCGAGAAACTCGCGGAAACTGAAGGTGGAAGTGGTCATGCCGTCGACGATTCTCCTGCGCGACCAGCGCAGGTGAGTGGTCGTGGATTCGAGTCGTTTGATGACGTGAGTTTCCTTACGAGGCATGCTCGATGTACGACCGATGGCCGTGCATCTGCGGAGTTTCGAATTGATGGCATTCGATGCGGCGCGTGCGTGTGGCTCTTGGAGGCGATGC
>JASGCF010000188.1 GCA_030054275.1 Limnohabitans sp.
TTTTCCCGCCTCAGAGAGCAGTGGAGCGATGAATTCGCTTGCATCTTTGGCATTGAGATATTCAAGCGAAAAGTTCCGGCTGGTCTTTTTCATACGCGAGCGTGCAATGTCTTCCCACTCTTCGCGCGTGTACACATAGATGAAGTTTCCTGCTTCTTCCATGCGCAAGTCGTTCGCGCGGAGAAGCACATCCAATGCTTCCGTCACGGTCACATCAAAGAGATTTGCGGTGACAGTACCTGTAACGCCCTTGGATGCAACGATGTTGCGTCGCCCTTGCATGGCGAGCATTTGCAGTGCTTGCAGAATGTCCGTGTCTTGAAACTGCACCGTAAAGGTTTCAGCAACAGCCTGTCCTTCGGTGGGTCGAACCTCTGCGCTCGATGTGCGCTGAGGCTCGCGTTGAGCGTCCTTGCGCGCAGTCGCAGCCTTTGGCGCGTTTTGTGCTGCAACGCTTCCTGCAAGCGACGCTGCAGCGATCGCTGCAAACATGCTCGCACGGAAATGGCGCGATGACCCGATCGTTTGAACGGCGCTGTGCATCATCATGGTTTCCTTTCGCATCCTGCGAGTCCCCATTGCGCTTTGCGCGCGCGATTCAGTTTCCCCCGCCAGTTCCCCCGCCGGTTCCTTCACCGCTTCCCTCACCAAATTTCCGCATCGCTGTCGTGTTTCCACGCAGCGAAAGTTCAAAGCGACCTTCGCTTGTCTCAAGCACTGCGCCTCCATCTCGAACTTCGCGAAGCGTGAACTGCACGCCGTCGCGCTCAAGCATGTCGCCAACTCGATACGGTCGTCCGTCAATCACTGCGGTGGAAAGCCCGCGTCCAGCTGTCTGCAATCGGAAACGCTCCGCCGCACGACGCGCTGTTTCAAAAACATCTTGCTTTGGCGTATCGACTTGAATTGACACCGGCTTTTCGATCACTGGCGTGATCGTCGGGGTTGGTGCTTCAGGTGTCGGATTAGGAAACCTCTGCGGGTCAATCCGGAATGGATCGAGTTTGCTCTCGGACCAACCCTCAAGACCTGTCTCGATGAGTTCTGGCTTTGGCTCGACTTCGGGCGCTTTTTGAGGGTCTTCTGCAATCGCTGTGCGAGGCAGATTGGTCAGAATGCGAATGCGCGCCCAAAGCAAGAGGCCCATTGGCTTCGCCCACGCGATGCACACAAAAAGCGTGAGTAAAGCAACGGATGCACGCCGACTTCGAAGAAGTCGCGTCCATCGTGATGGCGTTGTGTGGCCGACTTGCCCGAGTGGTTGAAGTTTCATGGGACCAATTCCTCCGGCATTGCGGAACCGAACACAGCGTCGAGTTCAATGCGTGCCTCTACGAATGCGTCGTTCGAATCAGGAATGCCAACATCGCGTCGCGGATGCTCCAGTGGTCGTGAAATCTCAATGCGAATAGGTCGCACCAATCGACGCGCACCCTCCGCGCGAGAAAGCACTTCCATCACCCGTGCATAGGTCGCCGTCATATCGATGGTGACAGGAACCGCTTTGAAGCCGCTCTCTGTTTGGGTTGCTGGTAGTGCATCCCCTGCAACAATGGTTTGCTCACCAATATCTTCGCCACGATGCACGGCGAACATGCGCATGACCGACGCTTGCTCTGGATCTGACGGAATCTCGCGCAAGACTTGATCAGCCAACATTCGGCGCTTCGCGAGTTCCGCTTGTACTGCATCGCGTTCCCGCACGAGTGACTCAAACTGCGCGGTACGCGCAAGCAGTCGACCCGATTCCGAACCATTGGATTCCGCGCGCTGCCAGGCGGGAATCGCCTGAAACGCGAGAATCGCAACAGCCCCAGCGATCGTGGACGCACAAGTTGCAAGCGACGCGCACGAAGCACGACGGCCCGTAGACCGTGTGCCATCTGTGTGATCGTGCATCGTCATGGCTGCACCTCATGTGTCGCTGGCGTGTTTGAAGCATCTGTCATCGTGACCAATGGCCACTTCCACGGCTTCTCAAGATCAACAGTGAAAGTGAGGCGAAACTCACGGACATTCTTTCCGCGGAATACTCTGCTTTTGCTCGATTCAAGACCCACGGTCGCAATCGGCGCAAGTGCGCCAATTCGTTCGACAACTCGTGCAATGTCTTGATCGTTGAGTGCGATTCCCGCGACAACGCCACGCAGAACACGCGGCTCCCGCGCATCCTTCGAAGCGCGACGCAATTTGCGCTGCTCACCCTGCACATGCTCGTACGACAATTCCAAACGCTCAAGTGTTGCGCCGTTTGACAAACTCTCCGCAACGGCTGTCGCAAGTCCGCTCGCCGGAATGGCTACACCAACCGCTTGCTGCTGCTCCAATCGCATGTCAATTGCTGCGCTCTCTGCACGAAGCTGCATAATTTCTGCTTCAAGAGCAACCACGGGAGCACCAGATTCCTTCGCCTGCGCAAGGAATGCTGCAGATCGAGTTTCCATGTGTGAAGCAAACATCGCGACAGTGATGCCACACGCTGCGAGAACGAGCGCTACGCCATACACGAATCTGCTTGATCGCCGCGACGCCACACGATCTGCGATCTGTATCGGAATGAGATTGAATGATGTATGCATCACGCAGCCTCCCGTTCGATCGATGGTGACCCCACTCGTCCGTGAGTCCGATTGCGGGACCTGCACGCCAAGCCATACGCAGCAATCCATGCACCCGCATCTTCGTGATCGATGTGTGCGTGCGCCTGAACCGGCAGGACAAGTCCCTCAGCCCGCGTAGGCAGTTCACTCTCAAAGTTCTCAATCGTGGCGCGACAGGTTTCCTCGAGAATCCCTGCCAATCGCGGCTCCATCGCATTCGGCCCCGCGACAACAATCTTCGCTGGTTGTCCGCCACGGAAAGTGACGCCGAAGTAGCGCAGACATAACGCCACTTCACCCGCAAGCGCGTCAATCGTCGGGCGCGCAGCAGCAAGTGCTGGTTCTTCCATCACAGAATCGACCGGATTGGCGACTCCACGAACAACAGCCATGCGACGCAATCGAAGTTCGTGCGCTGTCGCGACCGATACACCGAGTCGTGTTGCGACAGCCCCGTCAAGAACCGCGCCTCCTGTTGGTATTTCGCGGCAAAATGCAAGACGCTCGCCGCGCAACACCAAGACTGTTGATTCACACACATCGATGTGCAGTACTGCGCGCAGTACCGCGCGATCTGCGTCGCGTCGTGTTCGTCGGCTCAATGCTCGTGCCACAGAAGCGAAACGCGGCTCGACTGCAATCGGCTCAAATCCAGCCTCAAGCAAGACATCAAGCGCCTTCGTAAGTTCGGCTTGATCCGCAGACACCACAAGATGCTCTTCGCGACCATCTGCGCCAATCGTCGGCGCATCTGTTGGTACAGCATCTGCGACGAGCGTCTCTTTGGCGACACCAGCTCGCTCCGACGCCTCCCACGCAAGCGCTTCGCTGCGATCTCGGCTTTCAAGTTGCGGCAGTCGTGCAACATGCATTCTGGCGAAGAGTGATGGAAGTCCAATCACCACTTCGCGTCCCACGAATCCTGCATGTCGCATGGCGTTTGTTGCAACGCGCATGCGTTCCGAAAGCGACATCGTGTCATCGAAAGCAATGGACACAGAGCGCGTTGGCGCGTCTGGTCCCTGCCGCACTTGCATCGCTCGAAGCATGTTGCCACCGAGATCGAGTCCGATCGGTCCGAGCGTGCGTTGCCATGGCAGGCGCCAAAAGCGCATGAGATCCTCCAGAGCACCGTGCATCAACACAGGCCCGAAGGTTCGTCGGCGTTTCAAGCGGGTGGCTTTGGTGTGGTTCCGCGGACCGTCGGGAATTTTCCCGCCGAGATCGCACGAACAACTCCTGCACGGCACATCGCATGCGATGTCATTCAGGCGAGATCTGCGCGTCTGCGAGCCGCATCACGCGAACCTTTCCGGTCAGCGCCGATATCTCGACGCGGTAGGCAGCATCTGGAGAGCGCAAAATCAAAGTGCCGCCCGTTCCGGGCAGTCCACCCGAAGCAACGGTTCCACCGAGTTCGTCAAAGGTGAGATCGCGACCACCACCGTCGATCGATACTCCCATGATGCGTACGCTCGCGTATCGGCCGCCGTCTGTGAAACGCACCGCGTAGGCGCCACCAGCCGTCGCGCCCTGCAGTGGATCGTGCACATAGTCAGCGGTGGATGGATCGAATGGTGCGCTGAACTCGGCCTCATCGACGCGCACCAAGCACCATCCAGAGCCATCTTCATAGAAGTGCACGCGTCGAAACTCTTGATTTGCAAGCGCGTCGCTCTGCGCGAATGTGATGTCTGCGATGAGCGCTCGAACAGCTGCCTGCGTATCGAAGTCGCCGCGCCCACTCATGGACGGCACGAGCACTGCTGCAGCAAGCCCAAGAATCGCCACCACAATCAACACTTCGATGAGTGTGTACGCTCGGCGCATGATCGAATTGGCTGGAGTATGACGCGCAGGTCGCTGCATGGTGCACCTTACTGTGCTCGCATTGCCTCACGAAGTCGGTCGTAATCAATCTCAAGTTGGATGCGATCGAGCGGCATATCAGCGAAATTTCCGATGTTCGCGCGCATACGACCGCTGGTCATCAGTGACTTCAACTCAGCGACCTCTTGGCGTAACGCACGGATTTCTCCAACAAGTTCATCGCGCTGACGACCAGCATCCAGCACCTTCTTCGGATCATCCGCTTGCGCTCGCTGTTGAATACTCAACGCACTTTGGTTTGGCGGACCAGCAAACGCGCTCTGCGAACGATCAACAGAAGACCACACCATCGCTGTAAGCGCAGCGACGCTGGCAAGAGCAATCACAGCGGTTGCAGGCGCTTTCCAAGAAACTCGCTGAAAGTGTTCGCTTCGCATCGTCGTTCCTTTCCACTCCAACATGGGCGCACTTCGATCATGTCATCGGAGAATCAGACACGCACATTCCGTCGACCGACATGTTGTGCGAACAACACGCGGTCGTGCGTCTCCTCCCTGTTCGAAACGCACCAAACGGAACAGGCCACGATAGAACAAAGGTCCGACAATTCACCATGTCGCGACTTCATCTGCGAGTATCTCGTCCATTCCCGCATACGACACTCGCAAGTGCCTGCCATCCCAACTCCACGAGTAATCTCGCGGTAATGCAGGCGTCCGCTGGAGCAGCGGCGGATGCGCGCCATCGACAGCGGTCATCGCGCTCCACAGCGTTTCCGTTCCATTCGTGCCCGAGGCTGCCGGCGCAACGCCACCATGACGCAATCGATACATCTCGATTTGTCCGCGTACGGCTGCAAGTTGCGATTTCGCTGCGCTTGAACTTGCCTCGGTTGTGAAGCCAGTAAGCGATGGAACAACCAGCGCAGCAAGTATGCCGAGAATCATCACAACGGTGAGAATCTCGATAAGCGTAAATCCTCGGTACTTGGCAACTCGACTGCGTCTTGCGAAGCAACCGAATGAAGAAGTCATATGCATGCAGAAGTTCCCATCAGGCGAGCAGCGCCAAGATGACTGAAGCCTCACATGTTCGTCCGAGATTGTTCCCCGAGATTATTCCCCGAGATGTATTCTCGAATTGGTCTCTCGGAGTGCGCGCATCTTCACGCGTGTTCAAAAGCGAAGCGCGCGGATTTCTCCGCGCGCCTCAAAGATCGGGTGGTTTCACCAGCCTTCAATGTCGGCTGCAGTCAGACCTTCAGGCAGCGTCGTGCCGGTGAAGGTGACATAGATCGTTTCGATATTCGCAGAGGCAGCGTTGTCGCCCCACACGAATTCGAAGCCGGTCGGAAGCGTTGGCTCCTTCTGAAGGTACGGATCTTCACCGCCTGGTGGCGTCATGAGATCCGTGAAATCAGCCGGAAGATTGCCATTGTTTCGGACGCGGAAGAGTTCGACTTGGCTGCGAACAGTTTGCAGCTGGCTCTTCACGCTGCTCTCAGCTGCTTCTTGCGATGCGTTCGTGAATTGTGGAATCACGATGGCTGCGAGGATGCCGAGAATGACAACCACGATCAGGATTTCGATGAGCGTGAACCCGCGACGGACATTGCGCTTCGTCATGATTTTCTCCCAGGCCCACGAATGCTCGAACGATTCGGCTGGCTGACTCCGGGGCTGAGTCAACTGCCGCGAGACGAATGAGGCCCACGAAACCGTGCGCTGGGCCCTCGGAAATGCCGCCGCGAGTTGTTCACCCGCAGCGACGAGGCTCGTAATCCCTCCCTGAGGCTGGCGTCCCTCCCTCAAAGCACGCAGCCAAGGATTCGAACACCAAGAAATCGACAAAGACCGACGCGAGCAACAGCACAAGAGTTGCGTTCACGACGAATCGATGTGGCGTTCAGCCACGCAGAACCTACGGTCGTCACAGATGGAACTGGTGTATGAGTGCAGGCAGTCGTTCACATGAACGCGCCGCCGTCGAAGCGTACGGCGATACGCCATCGACCTTGCCCCATGCCCTCGCAGCGTTCTACGGTTGCTGTCGCGGGGCGACCATTTGGGTCGCTAAATCCCACGCTCACGCGCGTACCCGGCGCGATGGATGTCGTGGAGTCTCCACCAAGCCACCACGGTGAACCATCAAGTCGGGTCAACTCCGC
>JASGCF010000189.1 GCA_030054275.1 Limnohabitans sp.
CGTGTTTCTCTTCTTAGGCGACGGCGCGCGCAAGCAGTTCCTTCGCGAGATGGCGGCAGAGAAAAAGCTCGACAATGTGGTGTTCATCGACAGCGTTCCGAAGGCAGAAGTGCCGCGGTATTGGTCGATTCTTGATGTCTCCGTGATTCACCTGCAGAAGGCGGAACTTTTCACGACGGTGATTCCATCGAAACTCTTCGAGTCGATGGGTATGGCGTTGCCTGTGCTGCACGGCGTCGAAGGCGAGAGTGCGGACATCGTGCGCGACGAGCACGCGGGCATTCCCTTCGAGCCAGAGAATGTCGATGAACTTGTGGCTGCACTGCGGCGATTGCAGGAAAATCCCGCCGAACTCGAGCAGTTCAAGGCATCGTGTTTGAAGGGTGCGCAGAACTATGACCGCACAAATCTCGCGCTGCGCATGATGAAGATTCTCGAGTCGGTTGCAGCAGGGCGGTGACGCGCTGTCCGCGCGAGGCGCGATTCACGAACCAAAGTACTTCGTGTAGAGCTTGTCGGCCGCACCCGATTCGGTGAGTTCAATCAGTACGACATTCAACGAGTGTCGCAGCGGGCTACCCGCTGGAATGCCGATGCCGTAGCGGCGCTTTTCGAAGATGGGTCCTACTTCCGTGATCGGAAGTTTGGGATGACTGTGGTCATAGGCTTCAAGCGCGAGTCCATCGCCAACCACCGCCTTCACCTTGCCGGCAACCAATGCAGCGATCGCCTCATCCAGTGTTTGAAATGATGTCGTATCGAGGCCGCTGTCGTGGCAGTACTGTTCGCCAAGTGATTTGGTCACAGCACCGACTGGCTTGCCCTCAAGATCCGCGACGGAGTTGATGGTCCCGTGCAGTGCTTGTTTGGTCATCACCGAAGTGACGGTCGAAGTGATGTAGGCAACGATACTCACGCCAACAACCAACCACGCTGCTGCGATGACTTTCGTATGCCATGTTGAAATCGATGTCACCTTCGTCTTGCCACTCATCGTCACAGAGACGATGCGGTACAGACTCTCTGCGAACGCGTCGAGTGGCTTCTGCGGAAAATCCTTATCAAGGTGACGCCAAAACGCTGCGAGCGGAACCGCAAGCGCGATCACGATGAGCGCGCCCCATCCGATGATGCGCGCGTGGCCATCGTTGAGGAGGCCGTTCCACAATGTGAAGAGTTTGCTTTCGTGGGTGGTGTTCACCATCACACGCAGGCCGCCGTCTGCGATCGAATGCGTGAACTCCATACGACGCTCGCGCTCGCTCGTTATGAACATGTCGGTGACGGCTGCGTCGACCTTTCCAGCGATGATCGCATCAAGCAGTTCACCGAAACTCGCGAACTCTTGCGGCACAGCCTTGAGCTCAAGGCGACGCTCCGCCTCTGACCAAAGTTCCCAGGCGTACCCCGAGAATTCGCCCTTCGCATCCTTCGTGACGAACGGCGGGCTTACGAAGACACCGACGCGAAGCGGTGATTTTTCAACTTGGGTCATCGCTGCGGCTGGTGTCACAACCACAAGTGCTGTGAGCAACAACGCATGCATCAGGTGGACGAGTCGGTGGGGGACTGTGGGCATGGCATCACGCTGCGCGTTTCATTGAAATTTCAATCACCTGTGGTTTCGGCGCCGCATCAGGATTCTTCGGGTCTTTCACCGGACGCGACTCGATGCGCAGCGTGAGTGACTCCGTGCCATCCTTCGCGGTACCGAGTGCGTAGGTCACGCTTGCAAGGTCTGCCGCGTGCGACTTCGAACCTTCCCCGAATTCGCCATCTGCGATCGGGACGAAGGTCGCAGCGTTGCCCTCAACCTTCGCAAGTTTGAGGAACATCGGTTCCTTGCGACGCTCATCAGTTTCGAAGCGGCCGTGGAGGTGTACTTGTCGAAGAACGACTGCATCTTTCGTCGCGACAAGTTGTGTGAATTCGAAGAACGCTGGGTTTCCGTCGGGCCGCGTCTGCCGGAAACTGCCGAGCATCGACTTGCCGCGCACCGGCATCCACATCTCTTCGCTCACCATGCCGTTCGGGAGCGTGGTCGTCCAGTGGCCGACAAGAAAGGCGAGCGGTGCAAGCGCGGCGTCCGGTGCAGCGGGTTCTCGCGAGGGCCGCGCTTGACCAATGATCGGTGCAGCGGGTGCTGCTGGTGCTGGAGTAGGCGCTGCGCCGTCCTGCGCAAGACCGCATGGTTCCATGCAAAGTACTGCGGTCAGAAACGCAATTGTCCTAGTGATTCGAGTGATGCACTGCATCGTTACAAGGTAGCAGCAGTGTGAAAGTCGCGGAGGCGGTTTCGAGTCAGTCGTTTGCGGTGATCATGACCACAGCGAAGATGCCGATCAACGCGATCCAGAGAACGATCGCGAGCACGATGAAGAGAATCCCACGCACAACCGCGCGCGAGCGCTGCGCCGACACCACGATCGGCGTCGTGCCGCAGGAGAGACACGCGTGTGCGGGCGAATCGGTGGTGGCGAGTGTGTCGCGGGAGAGGGGCGCTTTGCAGTTTCCGCAGATTGGTGCATGGGGATCACTGCGGCCACGAATCAAGATCGCAATGCCGTAGCCAATACATGCGGGTCCAAGAACGAAGAGCAACAAGTTGATGACGCTCACAACAGCGAACATCAGCGTGGTCGTACTCGGAATCGACGGGCTGTTGGCTGCTGTTTGCCTGAAGAGTCTCATGAAGAGCAGCACCGACGAGAGGACGGGCAGCGCCGTTGCGCCCAGCATCACAATCGACGATGCGACCAGTCCGACTTTCATCGATGGCGTACGCTCGCGTTGGAAGTAGCGAATCGCGCGTGTATCGGAAAGGTCCGCGCCACACTCCGGACAGTTCGTCGCGAGAGAACTCACCCGATCACCCGTCGCGTGGCCGCACTTTGCGCACGACGCGGGTGTCTGTGCCAGTTTGCCCCACCAGCAAAGAAAAAAGATCAGCCACGCAGCAATGGTGCATGGAATGAGGATCAGAAAGAGGCCGATCGCCAACATGTGCGCAATGTACAGCGCTGTATGTTGTCAACATGCTTGGAAGTCGCATGAACCGACGCATGAACAGACGCATGAACCGACGCATGAACCGAAGCATGGAGATTCTGGCGCTCGCGATCGCGACGATGATTGGCATCGCGACGCATGTGCATGCACAGGCAAGCAGCTCAGCGGCGACATCGACGCGCGAGAAATTTGCGGTTCAAGAGCGCCGTGTATGGCGGTTTGAGGAAACACCTCTTGACGCAACTGCTGAGCCCTTCGGCGCTGTGATGATCGACAACGAGTTCAGCGGTGCGCGCGTACATGCGTGCGAGCGCATCGGGCCGTTTGAATACAAGATCGTCACAAGCCCAGAGAATTTGCCGATCAATCCGAGTCCGTGGTACGCGTTTCGTGTGCGTCGTGAACCGCCGCACAACGCGGCCGTAAAGGATGTAGAGATCGCTCCGTGTGACATCGTTGTGCGCATCGTGATCACATCAAGTAAGTCGCGCCCGTGGCCGCGCGTGTCGATCGATGGTGGCCCATTTCAACGCGTCTCCCGTGATCGATACGAAGGCAGCGAGGGCGCGAAAGAGTGTGTGTTGCGACTTTCAGTCGGAAAGAGTCCAGTGATTGTCGCAGCCAACGACATGATTGGCATCGGTGAAATCGAAGGTTGGCTCGACGGCATCGGTGCACAACTCAGCAGCGTGCCGCGCGAGATTGGTCGTTCGCGCGGGCAGCGTGCGATTCGTGCGCTCGAGTTTGGTGCTGTCGATGCAACCGAGCGCATCGTCATCATCGGTCGGCAGCATCCGCCCGAAGTCTCAGGCACGGTTGGGTTCATGCGCTTCGTCGAGACACTCGCCGCAGAGACGGGTCTTGCGCGCGAGTTTCGTCAGCGCTTTCGTGTGCTTTGCGTGCCGCTCGTGAACCCCGACGGTGTGCACGAAGGAAACTGGCGCTCGACACTTGGGCATGTCGACGCGAATCGAGATTGGAATGTGTTTTCTGAGCCTGAAACACGCGCTGTGCGCGATGCGATTCTTGCATTTGCTCGTGAGCCAAACGCGAAGTTGCGCTTGTTGCTCGATTTTCACGCGACCAACAAAGACATTTTCTATGTGCCACCTGATTCGGCGAAACTCTCGCCGCCGCACTTCGCACGCGATTGGCTCGCTGCCATCGCCAAGCGCTTTCCCGACTATGCGCTTGCATCGAGTGCCACCAACAATGTCGACGAGTGGACCTTCAAACGATGGGCCTTTGAAACCTTCGCTGCACCCGGCATCACCTAC
The DNA here is from genome assembly GCA_030054275.1 of Limnohabitans sp. GTDB lineage: Bacteria > Planctomycetota > Phycisphaerae > Phycisphaerales > SM1A02 > QWPT01. The sequence continues at coordinate 4,287 of JASGCF010000189.1, forward strand.
GAACTCGGAAGTAACACGCCTCACGAGAAGATCGGCGTGATTGTTCCAGGTGCGGCGGAAGAGGCGATGCGACTGCTCCTTGCGTCTGACGCGCGAAACACTGGAAAATCAGAGACGAACCCTGCGCTCCAAGATCCCGCGTCAGCCCCCGTACAAAGCGCGCCCTAGCCGCAGACTCCCCATGCTTCAAGAAGCAGACTTAAATCGGCTGCGCCAACTTCACCATCGCCGTTGAGGTCGGCTGCATTTCCAAGTCCGCTTGTGCCCCATGCAAGTAAGACAAGCGACAGATCACTCGCGCCCACATCGCCGTTGCCGTCGAGGTCAGGGGGGCAGGGAGTTGTGACTCGCGCGATATAGATCGCGCCGGCATTCGCGAGAGGAAAGTCATGACCCTGTGCGCCTGCGACCACAAGCGAGCCATGCAGCGCAACCGACGCACCGAGCGTGTCATTCGCGCCGGCCGTCGACGCTGTGAACTTCGCTGTTTCGACCCAGTTTCCGCCTGATTCCTCGAAGAGATACGCAGCACCTGTGTTCGTCGCGCCCACAGACGCACCACTCGCGCCGACGACAAGTCGCGTTCCATCGAGGGCCACGCTTGCGCCAAACGCATCAAGCGGCGCGCGATCACTCGCAACAAGTTTCGCTGTTTGGCTCCACAGACCGCCGACCCGTTGAAAGATGTACGCGGCACCTTGATCGCCGCCAGGCGGAAGGTTGTCGTCGCCAACAGCGCCGACCGCAATGGTGTTGGTCGTGGCATCCACATCGACGGCGAATCCGAAGCGATCGCGATACGCAGCGTCGGTGGCCATGATTTTCGTGCGAAAGACGAAGGAGCCAGTTTGTGGTTGGGCGCGCTCGAAGATGTAGACCGAACCTGTGGATTCAGCGAGCGCGTCGGTCGCGGGGGTCGCGACAGCCAAGATGTCTCCATCAATCGCAACGCGGTAACCAAACGCGTCACCAGCAGCTGCGTCAGGCGCGGTGAGCTTTTGGGCGAGCGTCCAAACCCCGTTGATCTCGCGGTAGACGCTCACCGAACCGGCATCGATCGCGACATCGTCATCGAGTCGCGCGGCAACCACGGCGGTACGCGTTTCTGCGTCGATGGCCGATGCGAGCCCCGCCTCCATGAACTCGCTGGGGTTCACTGGAAGGAGTTTCGCGCGCTGCGTCCAACCCTTCGGTACGCGGTCGAAGATGTAGGCAGCCCCTGTCCACGGCGCGGGCGAGAGTAAGCCGACATTCGCAGCGCTTGCGATCACGAGGTCCCCGTCGATCGCGACGCACTCGCCAAGCACATCCGCCGTGGCTGCGTCGTTCGCGCTGAGGAGCGCAGAGCGAGTCCACACTCCTTGACTCGCTTCGAAGATCGCCACGACTCCTGCGCCGCCCACGCTTGGCAGGTCGTACTCGGGAATGCCCACAACAACTCGAACGCCGTCGGTCGCAACGGATCGGCCGAAGAAGTCATCGCTTCGCGCCGCGGATCCATGCGTCACGCGAGTCCAATCTGGCGTTGAGCCACAAAGCAGGGCCGTGGTTGAAAGCGCAATGGCCACGCCTATGGACAACGGTCGCAAAGCGTGGCCTTGTGACATGTGACGAGAAAACGGGCGGACGCAGTCGCCGATCATTTCCGGAAAATACGATGGGTTTCCGGAAAGTCAACGACAGTCCTCAAAGTCTGTCGAGGCCTTCCGATAGGCTTCCGGCCCATGACGCGAAGACTGCTCCTTGCACTACACGCGCTTCTCGCGTTGTTGTGTGCTGCGCAAACGGACGCTCGATCGCCGCTTGGAAAGAGCGAGAGAACTCCAGACGACGCGGGGACGGATGTCTTGCGCTACGCGATCGATCCAGCGGGCGGCGCTCCGTTTGCAATGCCACGCCCCGACGATCCCGACACGCTGACCGGCTTCGAGGTTGAGTTGATGGAGGCGATCGGTCGTGAGCTTGGTGTCCGGGTCGAGCCCGTGACCGGCGATTGGCTTGCGCTTGTCGATCTTGTGAAGTCAGGCCGTGCGGATGTCGCGATCAACGGATTCGAAGTCACGGAAGAGCGCGCTGCGGAGGTCGATTTCAGTGCGCCGTACTATGTGTACGACCAGCAGCCGACGATTCGCGTCCGCGATCGTGATCGGTTTCCCGACTTTGCAGCGACGCGTGGTGGCGGTGAGGGTGTGTCAGTGTTTGCTCCGG
>JASGCF010000190.1 GCA_030054275.1 Limnohabitans sp.
GCTATATCTAAAGTAAGGCAGTATGTTAATGCATGACGCTGACATTTGAGCAGATCTCGGTGACACCCTTGATGCAGTTGTTGATATTGGCGCGGGTTGTGCCCCAGAATGCGCGACGGTTGCCTTCGTCGATCTTCGCCATGTCGGTCGAGCAAAGGATTTGACGATCCTTCTCGTTCCAGGCCACGGAGACCTCGGGACGGTAGTTGACCTTGAGGGTGTCGCCCTTTGGGCCAGTGATCGCAACCTCACGGGTCGCAGAGTTCACGGCCACCTTGCAATTGCCGGGGACGAGGATGGGCTTCTTACCGATGCGCGACATGGTTGTCTCCGTTGTCTCCTGTCAGACCAAATCAAACATTCGCTGACGCTTCGTTTGATGTCTCACATACTTCTGTTCTTGGCTTCTCTTCGGGGCTTGTCTTCGGGGCTTGTCTTCGAGACTTCTCTGCGGGGCTTCTCTGCAAGCCACTGCTTTCTCAAGTGACGGCTTAGCACACGGTGGCAACGACTTCGCCACCAACGCGCATCTCGCGCGCCTTGCGATCGGACATGATGCCCCGACTCGTCGAAACGATGGAGATGCCGAGGCCCTGCAGCGGACGCGGCAGGTCGCCGACAGCCGAGTACGAGCGGCAGCCCGTCTTCGAGACACGGCGGATCTCGTTGATGATGTTCTCGCCGCGAGCGCCGTACTTGAGGTTGATGCGGATGATGCCTTGACGGCCGTCAGCCACATTCTCAAAGTCTGCGATGTAGCCTTCGTCCTTGAGAACGCTGGCCACGCCACGGTTGAGCTTATTGCTCAGCACGACGACGGACTTCTCGCGATTCCGCACGGCGTTGCGGATGCGGGTGAGCATGTCGGCGGTAAGGTCTTGCACTGCCATCTCTGAGGCTCCTGTTCCTCACGGTCGTGAGGAAGGTCGATATCACTTGCGGACGCGTGCGATCTGTTGCGATCGCCCGCGATGGGCTCTTCTTCGCTTGCGTTGGTTCACCAGCTTGCTTTGCGCATGCCTGGGATCATTCCCTTCAGCGCCAACTCACGAAGTTGGTGCCGACAGATGCGGAACTTGCGATACACACCGCGCTTGCGGCCGGTGATCTCGCAACGCACCTCGGAACGGGTGCTGAACTTTGGCTTGCGCTGCATCTTGTTGAAGGTTCGCTTGCTGGCCATGTGTGTTTCCGATGCTGATCCCAGTGGACTGGGAGTTCTGTCTGACGCGCGTTGCGTCGGTTGTTTCGATCTGTCTCCCGTTCGGTTGGGCACTCCTGTCGGGGGCCAAACAACCAAACGACTTTGCAATTACGACTTCTTCTTGCGCTCTTCCGGCTTGACGAACGGCATGCCAAGTTCAGCCAAGACGAAACGGCTCATCTTCGGATTCGAATTCTCGAACACGAAGGTGATGTGCATACCGTGCGTGATGGTGGCATTGGCCATGTTGATTTCTGGCCACACCGCTTGTTCGGTCAGACCCATCGAGTACGAGCCGCCCTTGTCGAACGACTTGTCCTTGACGCCGCGGAAGTCCTTGATACGAGGAATGGCGAGGTTGATCAGACGATCCATGAAGTGCCACATGCGATCGCGACGCAGCGTGACCATAAAGGCCGACGGCATACCTTCACGAACGCGGAACTGCGCGACTGCCTTCTTCGCCTTCAACATCACCGGTCGCTGACCCGTGATCGTCTGGAAGTTCGAAACGAATTGCTCGCGAATTTCGGGCTTGAGCTTCTGGTTGTCGAGGTACTTACCGATACCAGCGTTGACAACAATCTTCATCAACTTCGGCAGTTGGTGCGGGTTCTCGAGACCGAACTCCTGCATCGCCTTCGGACCGACGCTGTCGACGAACGCTTGCTGGAGTCGTGGGTAGTTGCGCTTCACATGTGCCATGGGCTGTCCTGCTTCTCTCTGCTGTGTCGCATGATGCGCGACCTTGGCGTTTTTCGAGCACTCGGCCGGTGTTCACCGACCGAACCAACTTCGTGCGTCTCAGAATGAAACCTCACTCCTCGCGCACAAGATGTACAAATCGATCAATGCAATCAGTCACTTCTTCTGATCACTTCTTCCCGTCACTTCTTCCCATCACTTCTTTTTCGTAGCGCCGCGCAACTGGTGCAATTCCTTGCCACCGCGCGCCGCAATACGCGACTTCGAACCATCCGGCTTCGACACGAAGCGCACGCGGGACGGCTTGCCGTCAACCACGGGGCTCACATTCGAAACATGAATCGGACCTTCTTCCTTGACGATCGTTCCTTGAGGACGAGTCTGCGTGCGCTTGAGGTGCTTGGTGCGAATGTTCGCACCCTTCACGACAACGCGCTCGCCGTCTTCTTCAACACGGAGGATCTCGCCAACGACTCCCTTTGAAGAGCCCTTGGTCACGATGACGGTGTCACCTTTGCGAACATGGCGTGGCATGATCAGATCACCTCCGTCGCGAGCGACACAATCTTCATGAAGTTCTTCTCACGGAGCTCGCGAGCAACCGCGCCGAAGATACGAGTGCCCTTCGGGTTCCCGTCCTTGTCGACCAACACGCACGCGTTCGAATCGAAGCGCACATACGAACCGTCATCTCGACGGGTTGGGAACTTGACGCGGACGATGACTGCTTGGACTTTGTCTCCAGCCTTCACATCGCCGTTGGGAAGCGCCTTCTTCACCGTGCAAACGACGCGATCGCCGATGCCCATGGTGAGGCGGGTAAAGCGGCCCGAGGCCGTCGAGGATCCGAGGACGCCGATGACCATGGCTTCCTTCGCGCCGGAGTTGTCGGCGACCTCGAGTCGTGATTCCTTTTGGATCATTGCTTGGCTCCATCACCAGCGGATGCTGATGCTTCTCACACTGTTCTCGCGCATCTCGGGACGAAATCTTCGCATCCAATTTGCACGCAAATTTCCAATCTGGCTTGGACGACTTAAACGCCGTCCTTCAACTGAACGCCCACACCAGCCGGCGCGCGCTCCACAACGCGAACAAGCACCCACGACTTCGTCTTCGAAATCGGGCGGCATTCGGCCACCTCAACGCGATCACCGAGGTGAGACTCGTTCTTCTCATCATGCACTTGAAGAACGGTGCGCTTGCGCATGTACTTGCCGTACTTTGGGTGCTTCCCTGCGTACGCGATCACGACCTTGCGGGTCTTGTTGCGCTTATCGCTCTCAACGACGCCGATGCGGCGCGGAGAGGTCTCTGGGATCACGAGGTCAGTGGTATTGGTCGACATAGCTGTGCTCACTTCTTCCCGCCTGAGGCGTTGGCACCCGTGACGCCGTTCTTGAGACTGGTCTTGCGGGCGTTCTGCTCGGTGAGAATGCGCGCAAGATCCTTGCGGGCCTTCCCGATGCGAGAGTTGTCCGAGACCTTTTCGGTCGTCGTTTGGCAGCGGAGGTCGAACAGCTCACGGCGGAGGCGAGTTGCCTCTCCCTTGAGGTCGTCGGTCGAGAGCTTGCGGACTTCAGCGGGCTTCATGATGATTCTCGGGAATGCTCGGTGTTGCTCGAGATTTGCTCGATACTCGCGCGAACCTCGCGCGTGCTGACTTGACTGGCGATCTTGATGGGCCAAAAACTTGCCCTCAAGAAACTGAAACGGACTTCGCTTACACGGCGATGCGGCGACCGACGAATCGGCACTTGACCGGCATCTTGTAGGCGATACGCGCCATGGCCTGCTTCGCAAGATCTTCAGGAACGCCTGCGATCTCGAAGAGGATGGTGCCTGGCTTGATGCGTGCCGCCCAGTAATCGACATCCGCCTTACCCGTACCCATTCGGGTTTCGAGTGGCTTCTTCGAAATCGGCTTGTCTGGGAACACGCGGATGAAGATTTTGCCCTGACGGCGAAGGAAGTGCTGGGCCGCGATACGACCAGCTTCAATCTGCCGACCGGTGAGCCAGTGTGGCTCGAGGGTCTGCAGGCCGTAGTCGCCGAAGGCGACATAGTTTCCACGCGTGGCGTTGCCCTTGAGCTTGCCACGCTGTTCCTTGCGGAACTTCACACGCTTTGGCATGAGGTTGGACATAGGGTCCTCTTCTGTCTTCTGGCTGTGCGCCGCGCACAAGTGCTCGGCGCCGAATAGGTGAATGTCTTTCGAAACTTGCGCTTCGACTTTTGAAACTGCTCACAGCCCGTTGCTCGGCCGTGCTTGATCGTGCTTGATCGTGCTCGGCCGCGCTTGACTGTGCGAAACGCTTACCGCCTACCGCGCGCACGGGCGCGGCCACCGGCTGCGCTCGACGCGGTTTGATCTTCATCTTGCTCGGTGTAGAGGCCCTTGAAGACCCACACCTTCACGCCGATCGAGCCAGTCGTCGTGTATGCCTCAGCGACTGCGTAATCGACATTCGCTTGGAGCGTTGACAACGGGATCGAACCTTCGCGAGTATCGAGGGTACGGCTCATTTCCGCGCCACCAAGACGGCCGGCGAGGAGGATGCGAATACCCTTCGCGCCGTTCTGCATCGAGCTCTCGGCACGCATCTTGAGCACGCGACGATAGTTCGCGCGCTTCTTGAGTTGCTCCGCGATGCTCTCAGCGATCAACTTCGCGTCGAGGTCAGCGTTTTTGATTTCGACGACCTTGATCACGACCTTGCGGCCAGTGAGGGTCTGGAGGTCCTTGGTGAGCGACTCGATACCGCCACCGCGTGGACCAACAACCATGCCTGGACGAGCGCTCTTCAAGATCACCGTGAGTTCGTCACGGGTACGCTCGATGAGAATGTCGCTCACAGCCGCGAACGGCGGAGTGCGATTGAGGCGCTTGTCGACATACTTTCGGATCTTGTAGTCCTCAACGAGGAGCGAACCGAACAGCGCCTTCGGGGCGAACCAACGAGAGCGGTGAGCCTCGGTGATACCGACACGGAAACCGAATGGATGGACCTTCTGTCCCATAGTGAATCTCCGGAGCGGCTTACGCTCCGCGCTCCTCGACGGCAATGTGAATGTGGCTCGATCGCTTGAGAATCGGGTGTGCGCGACCGCGGTCCTTTGGCTGGAACCGGTCGAGGGTCGGGGCCTCGTCGACGCGTGATTCGCTCACGATGAGTTTGGTTGGATCTGCGTTCTTCTCTTCCGCGTTCGCGATGGCGCTGTTGAGAACCACCGAGATGTACGACGCGCCGCGCTTCTTGGAGAAGTTCAGGGCGGTGAGCGCCTCTTCGATGCTCTTACCGCGAATCATGTCTGCAACAAGGCGAGCCTTGCGCGGAGCGATGCGAGCGAATCGATGACTCGCGCGATAGGAAGTGGAAGCCGTGTTTGATTTGGAAGCCATGGCTGAAACTCAATTCTGATCGGTTCGTTGGGGTGTGCTCGTCGCGACTGGCGAGACGGGCAATCCACGATCAAACCGCGATCAAACCTTGAGATCCTCCTTCTTGTTGGTGTGACCACGGAAGGTGCAGGTGTGTGAGAATTCGCCGAGCTTGTGGCCGACCATGTCTTCCGTGCAGTACACATCAACGAACTGACGGCCGTTGTGCACTTGGAATGTGTGACCAATGAACTCAGGAACGATCGTGCATGCGCGAGCCCAAGTCTTGATGGGAACGCGCTTGTTGCTCGCTTCGAGCTTCTGCACCTTGCGGTACAGACTCTCGACGACATAGGGGCCCTTCTTCAGCGATCGTGACATGGTGATCTCGCGGTGTTTCGCTTAGGAACTGCTTCAAGAGAAGCAGTTGTTTACTCGTGAACGCTTCAAAGAAGCGGAATTTCTGACGGGAGAACTACACACACTCAACGCTCACGCTTCCATCGCGTGTGCGCCTTACAGCTTCAACTGGCCGTAACGCTTGCTCTTGCGACGACGGATGATGCGCGAATCGCTGGACTTGCCATAACGACGCGTGCGTCCACCCTTTGCCTGCGTGCCAGCATGGTTCGACGGCTCGCGTCCGCCCTTCGACACCGAACCACCACCGTGCGGGTGGGTGTGGTGCGACATCGCGATACCACGGGTCGTCGGACGACGGCCCTTCCAGCGATTGCGGCCGGCCTTACCGATCACAACATTGGCGTGATCGGAGTTGCCGACTTCACCAACGGTCGCGCGGCTATCCATCGAAACCTGTCGGATTTCGCCCGACGGAAGCACGAGGGTTGCCCAGCGGCCTTCTTTGTTGGTGAGCCGCGCGTACATGCCAGCGCCGCGGCACAAACGAGCACCAGCACCTGGCTCGATCTCAATGTTGTGCAGCGCGAGACCGGTTGGAATGTGCTTGATCGGCATCGCATTGCCAACCTTTGGATCGATGGCGTCTGGCGAGCTCATCAACTCGTCGCCGGCCTTCAGACCCTTTGGGGAAATGATGTAGCGCAGTTCACCGTCTGCATACTGCAAGAGAGCGATGTGCGCAGTGCGGTTTGGGTCGTATTCGATACCGACGACCTTCGCAGCGATGCCGTCCTTATTGCGACG
>JASGCF010000191.1 GCA_030054275.1 Limnohabitans sp.
GGCATCTCCATTGAACGCAGCACCTTCACTCGGGCTTGCGGGATCACAGAACCGTGGATTTGGCAGATCACTCACCGACTACGCATTCATGGCGCGAGCAGAGTGGAAGCCAACAGGCGAATGGAAGCAGTTTCGTGATCAAAGTAGTTTTCGCGGAGAACAAGCGGGAACGCTGTTTGGAGTGGCTGGGTACATCGAGCAGGTACTTCCTGTGGGTGGAACCAATGGTGCTACTCCTGATGTGATGTGGAGCGGTACCGCCGATGCAAAGTTCGACTTTGGCGGCTCAAACATTTTTGCTTACGGCGTCTACCGCAATGTGCAGTTGCAATCGGCACAAGCAACGCGAGGCGGTGGAAGCAATGACTCGCTCCATCAATGGGGCGCCATGATCCAGGGTGGGTACTTCATCGCAGATGCCGTTGAAGCGTTCGCTCGCTACGAAGCAGGATTCAGCGATACCGATCAGTACCGCACGCAAGCAAGTGCCCTTCTCGCAGACGCAGACACGCTGAGTCTTGTCACAGCAGGCTTGAATTGGTGGCCAGCCGGAACACAGCATCAACAGATTAAAGTGACAGCAGACTTCGGATATGCCTTTACTCCAGTGATTGATTTCGCGAATGTCGGCGCGAACTGGCAAGCCGATTACACGGCTGCGGGCGGAGAGTCCAACGACGGACAATGGGTTGTCCGAACCCAGTTACAGTTCTACTTCTGAACTCGATTATCAGCGCTCTGCGTCTTGGAAGTATCGTTATGCATCAGAAACTTGTTCGATCGGCTGGCTTTGTCCTTTGCGTTGGATCGATTGCGCTGTGTGTAGGTGCGTGTGCGCCACCGCGCCGAATCGCCAAGCGCAGCGAGCGATCGAGCAGTTCCACAGACTTCAATCGCGCCGCAGTCGATGAGAAGATCAACTCTGAGCAACTCGAAGAACTTACCAACGCATTCGCGGACAGTTACCGCACGCTGATTTCAGACGCCGTTGATGAAATCGTGCGTGACAACCCAAGCGCGCGTCAGCGAGCCATAGCGCAGCGATTCTTGGTGGATTCAACAACCAGTGCTTACGACATCGCAACCAATGGTGATCCATTCTCGCAAGTGTTGGACCTCACCATCATGGTGACGCTCACGAGTCAGGTTTGGATCGACGACGATCGCGCGACGCGCGAGTTTGGAACACGCGACGGAAAGGTTGTCGGCGAACCTCTCGTCGAGGCATTACGCGAGGCACGCGAAGACATTTGGGGAATTGCAGCACGCGTTTTCAATACAGATCAACTCGCAGCACTCGACTTCATGATCGCTGCATGGCGTCGTGAAAAGCGTGGTGTCGAGGACACAAGTTTTGTTCGCTTCGACGATTTCGCAGAACAACGCGGTGAGTCGTTGATTCGCGATGTTGCGGAGGGCGGCGGACTCTTTGAGCCGTTGAACAAGGCTATTGACGAATCTGTCGCATATCGACGCCTCAGTGAGCGCATTTTCTATCTCACCAAGCGCATGCCTAGTTTGCTCGCGTGGCAGTCCCAGGCGTTTGCCGACGAGATTCTCGCGAAGACGGAAACGCAACAGGCACTTGGAAATCTCAATGAGGTTTCAAACTCTGTTGCATCACTCGGTGTTACCGTCACAAAGTTGGCAGACGATATTCCAAAGATTGTTGCTGCAGAGCGTGCAGAGATCTTTACCGAGCTTGACAAGCGGCAGAAAGACATTGATGCGACCCTTGGGAAGGTGAATGTGATTGCTGGTGAAGCGGTGAAAGCAGCAGCCGACGCGCGAGCGATTGCAGATGGCGTTGCACCAATGCTTGGAGAAGCGCAGAAGACGCTACAGGTTGCACAACCGACACTCGACGCAGTGCAGAAGCTCGCAGAGACATCAGAGCGTGTTCTCGCGAAAGTTGCGGAAATCAAAGGGCCGCCCACGCCGCCGGATCCCAACGCTCCGCCGTCGAAACCGATCGAGATCGCTGATATCGAGCGAACGCTTGGTGGTGCAACGAGCGCACTTGTCGAAGCAAATCGACTGCTTGAGAAGGGCGAATCACTTGCGAGTTCGAAGTCCGTCAAAGGATTGATCGATGAAGTGACCCAAGCAACAGAGCAGCGCATCGCAAGCCTTGAGCAGACCATCACAAAGCTCGTGTGGCTGGCTGGTTCCATCGCAGCCGGTCTACTGGTGCTCGCATTCGCGCTCCTTTGGATTTTCCGAGCAACGGGCGCAGCGCGCGTGAAGGAGCGAACATCATGAGACTCTTGCAAGCATTTTCTGTCGTTTTGTTCGTTGCAACTACTGCACATGCGCTGGTACGCACACAGGACGCAGCGACGACACCACAAGCAGATGTCGCGACCAATTCCGAGAGTGCCACGCCGCCTGCAACACAAGTTGGCGAGACTGTGGTGAAAGATGTGGATGCGAGTCCATACCCTCGTTTTATCGAGAAGCCCGAAGTGATTGGCGTTGTCCGTTGCGTCGGAAGTTCATCGATTGGTCTTTTTCTCAACGCGATCAAACCTGTGTTGGCGAGTGATCAACCAGATATTGAGATCATTGTCACCAGCTCCGGCTCCGGTGAGGGTCCGAAGGCACTCGCGTCTGGAGACGCTGACTTGGCACCGATGAGTCGCGCGATGCGCGCGGATGAGATTGCCATGGTCGAGAAGGCGCGTGGTGCAAAAGTGGAATGGGTTGACATCGCGGTGGACGCCATAGCAATTTGTGTGAATCGCGCAAACCCGATGACACGCATCTCACTTCGAGATGTCGATCGTATTTTCGGGCGAGAACGCAGACGCGGTGGAGGACCGGCTGTTGTCTGGGGTGATGTGGGCATTCGTGACGCTGCTTGGTCTTCGAAGAAGATCACGCTGTACGGCATGGGGCCAAAATCGGGATCGAATGGAATTGTGCAAGACATGGTGCTTCAAGGCGGTTCATTTCGTACGACGGTGAACGAAGAGCCAGTCGCGTCAAGTGTTGTGCAGGCGATCGCGACCGATCCAACGGCTATTGGATATTGCAGCGCATATTTCGATGCAGTTCGCATTCGCCAATTGGAGATCGAACTTGAAGATGGAACTTTCGTTGCCCCGACGGAAGCAGCAATTCGCAGCGGTCGATACCCACTGACGCGTGCGATGCGAATCTACTTTGTCAATGATGCGAGGACGCGCAACGAGTCGGCCATGCAAGTTCTGCGGTTTTTGGTCTCAGAAGATGGACAAGATGTGATTCGCAACTTGGGTCAGAAGACGCTGTCGCCAGAGCAAGCACACACGCACTTCGCGAAGTTGAAGTAGCACGAGACCCGTCAGGATTTCGAATTGTTTGGCGGGTGCTTGGGTATCGACGGGCTCTCTCTTACACTGACGAGATGCCATCGTCTTTGCGCAACCGTGTGAATCTGTCCGTAGCGTTGCACGCAACTTTGATTTCGTTCCTGTCGGCGCCGTTATGCGCACAGAACGGCGATCGTGCTGGCGAAACACAGGGTGAACTTCCAGCGGAGTGGCGAGTCACAGAGGCGCCAGTGCGCAGCGCAACAGATGAACTCGCGACCTTCGACATCCTTGATGGTTACAAGATTGAACTTGTTGCGGCGGAGCCGTTGGTTGAGGCGCCTGTTGCGCTTGAGTTCGGTCCCGATGGACGCTTGTGGGTTGTCGAGATGCGCGGCTACATGCGCGATGCAGATGGCGCAGGTGAAGATCAACCACTTGGTCGAGTGAAAGTGCTCGAAGATACGAATGGCGACGGCACGATGGACCGCGCCGAGATTTTTCTCGACGGGCTGGTGATGCCGCGCGGAATTGCACTTTGGCGAGATGGTGTTCTTGTCATAGAGCCGCCACATCTTCTTTTCGTACAAGACACCAATGGTGACGGCCGCGCGGATACATCGCGCATCATGGCAAGTGGGTTTGCTGGCCAAGGAAATCCTGAGCACGCCGGAAACGGCTTGTTGTGGACGCTCGACAACACATTCACTTGTTCACAACACCCGGTTCGGTTTATTCCCGAAGGTGATGCGCTGCGCGAGGAGCGTGTTGCTCCGCATGGACAATGGGGAATTTCTGAGGACGACGAAGGTCGACTGTATTACTCACCGAACTCAGATCCATTGCTTGTTGATCTTGTCCCGAAGCAATACGCAGCGCTCAACACATCACAGAAAAGTTTCGATGGCGTGCCTGCGCGCGCGGCGAGTGACATGCGCGTATTCCCATCGCATCTCACGCCTGGTGTGAACCGTGGATATCAGAAGGGTGTCCTGAAAGACGGCCGTCTTGCGAATTTCACAGGGGCATGCAGCCCGCATATCCACGAAGGTGTCGCGATGACGACCGACATGGACGGCTGTGCGCTGATCTGTGAACCAGTTGGAAATCTCGTACACCGCTATCGCATGTCCGAGAGTGACGGTCGCATCGTTGCGACTCCGGCCGATGGAAATCGCTCCTTCTTGACATCGACCGATGAGCGTTTCCGTCCGGTGTTTGCAACCGCGGGTAACGATGGCGCGGTGTACATCGCGGACATGTACCGAGGCGTGGTGCAACATCGCATGTTCATGACAACCTTCTTGCGCAAGCAAGTCGAAGAGCGTGCACTTGAGCAACCACTTGATGCAGGACGCATTTGGCGCATCGTGCCAAAGGATGGACTTCAGTCCGATGTCGTTCCGAAGAATTTGGCGAAGTGCTCGTCTGAGGAACTCGTGCAACTGCTCACATCAACCGAGAAGCCGGTGCGCGCCCTCGCGCGGCGTCTTCTTGTCGAGCGATGCGATCCGAAGGCGGTATCGCTTCTTCGAAGCGTCATGCTGCCTACAAAGTCAGGGCTTCTTGGCGTTGCTGCGAGCACACCAGTGCTTGAAAGTCTTTGGACACTCGCGGGTTGCGGAGCGCTTGATCTTGAGACGATCAACGCTGTCTTCGGTTCGGATCAACCTGTTGTTCGCGTGCATGCACTTCGAACCGCTGAACGCGCATTGGACAGCACGACGCTCGCAGCGCTACTCACGCGGGCCATCGACGACGACTACGCCAGCGTTCGGGTGCAAGCACTGCTTTCTGCAAGCGCGCTTCCGGAGCAACTCCGAACTGTGATTTTGGAAGCAGCACTTCGACGCGATATTGCTTCACGCGCGATGCGCAGCGCGGCGGTTGCAGTCATCACTGGCGTTGAGACGGCTGTTCTTGACTCTATTGCAGACGGCTCATTGCTTGCGGACGATGGTGTTGGACCGCGCGCTTTTGCGGCAGAATGCACAGATGCGCTTCTCGACGATACATCAGGAACGCCGACTCCTGCGACGCTCTCACATATTCTGGCAACAGCCTCCAAGGTGGCCGAACAGCGCCCATGGCTTGCGAAGGCAATGCTCGAACGCGTTGCAGCGCGACAGCGCTTGAACGCGAAAGAACCAGTGCAACTGGTGGCATCGTGCGAACCGGAAGGCTGGTTCGCCATGCTTGCAAAGCCGCCAAAGGATCTTTCTATCGCGACGCCGATCGATCGTCATTTGTTTTGGCCAGGTCGTGAAGATGTCGCGTTCATTGCACCGCCACTTGCGCGCGCGAAAGAGATGAGTTTCGAAGAATTCGGAAAGCGTCTCTATTCGAATTGCATGTCGTGTCATCAGGCAAACGGCCGTGGGCTACCACCGGTGTATCCGCCGCTTCGTGGAAGTGAGATCGTGCTTGGTGAGCCCAGCACGCTTGCGAAAATTTTGCTGCATGGGCTTGAAGGCAAGATCGAAGTGGATGGGCAGACTTACAACCAAGTGATGCCAGCGGCGCCACTCCGAACAGACGAAGAGATTGCTGCAGTGTTGAGTTATGTGCGCAGTGCGTGGGGAAACTCTGCAGGCGCGATCGATGCTGCGATGGTTGCGAAGGTTCGCGAAGAAACCAAGGGACGAAATCGTTCGATGACGGCGCGCGAACTTGGCATCGAGGCGAACTGAAGAGAGTTAAGTTCGCACGAGTTCCACAAACTCGACACCAGATTCGGAGAGCAACTCACGCGACTTCGCGAAACTCGCCTCCCAGTGTTCATCTCCCGCGCCAGCCTTGTATGTGACAACACGCACAATGCCCGATTGAATGATCGATAGTGTGCAATGCACACACGGCGAAAAACTCGTGTAGATCGTCGATCCGACAGGCGTAACACCGTTGCGCGCACATTGCACGATCGCGTTCATTTCCGCGTGCACGATGAGGTCGTATTTCACAGGACGCTCTAAACGCTCTGGGCGATCCTCAATTCCGCGTGGAAGTCCATTGAAGCCTGTGGCCACAATTTGTCGGGATGGGCTCACAATGACAGCGCCAACACCACGCGATGGATCCTTTGACCATCGGGCGATGACATCCGTAAGTTCAAGGAAGCGTCGGTCCCACTTCAATGCGCGCGCCGGATCTT
>JASGCF010000192.1 GCA_030054275.1 Limnohabitans sp.
GCATTTCGCTCTGCCCCAGGGCACACAGTCACACGCCATCCCCGCCAGAGCGAGCCGGCGCACGCGGCGAGCGCTCTCACTTGTCGCGGTCGCCGCTGCGGCGGCTCCCTGCGGCGGCTCCCTGTGGCGAACTCCACGCCATAGCGAGTGAAAGCGAATGAGTCGCGAGCGCTCAAACGGCTCCCCTCGGCCCCCGAGGATTCACTCCGAGGGGCGCCGAAGAAAGCGAGCGAAAGCGAAGCGAGTCGCGAGCGCTCAATCAAGCATCGGAATCTTCACGGCCTCGTTGCGCGCGCACTGCTTCGCGAGTTCATACCCCGCGTCGGCGTGGCGGAACACGCCCATCATCGGGTCGTTCGTCAGCACACGCTCGATGCGCGCGGCCGCTTCATCGGTGCCATCGGCGACGATCACCTGCCCCGCGTGCTGCGAGAAGCCGATGCCGACGCCGCCGCCGTGGTGGAAACTCGTCCAACTCGCGCCGCTTGCGGTATTGACCGCGAAGTTCAAAATCGCCCAGTCGCTCACCGCGTCGGTGCCGTCGAGCATCGCTTCGGTCTCGCGATTCGGGCTCGCAACGCTGCCGCAATCGAGGTGATCGCGACCAATCACGATCGGCGCCTTCACCTTGCCGCTGCGCACGAGTTCGTTGAACAAAAGCCCGGCCTTATGCCGCTCGCCAAGTCCAAGCCAGCAAATACGCGCGGGCAAACCTTGGAACGCGATGCGTTCACCCGCCATCGTGATCCAACGCTTGAGCGACGCATCGTGCGGGAACAACTTCAAGATCGCCTCGTCGGTCGTCTTGATATCCGCCGGATCCCCGGACAGTGCAACCCAACGGAACGGCCCGCGGCCCGTGCAAAATTGCGGGCGAATGTACGCAGGCACGAACCCCGGAAACGCAAACGCGTCCGCGAAGCCATGGTCGAGCGCGCGCTGACGAATGTTGTTGCCGTAGTCGAACACCTTCGAGCCCTTGTGCAAGAACCCGACCATCAAACGCACATGCTCCTCCATCGATGCGCACGCGAGTTCCTGATACTCGGCCGGGTTCTGTTCGCGCAGAATGTCGGCGCTCTCGCGCGACATGTCGGCGGGGTAGTAGCCCTCAAGCGGATCGTGCGCGCTGGTCTGGTCGGTGAGCGTCTCGGGCACGATGCCGCGCGCGTCGAGGCGACGCAACAGATCGACGATGTTGCCGAGCCAACCAACGGAAATGCCGTGGTTCTTGCCTTCTTTCGCTTCGGCGGTCAACTGCAGCGCGCGATCGATCGCCGTATCGAGATCTTCATGCATCTCGTCGAGGTACCGATCATGAATGCGCTTCTCAAGGCGCTCGCGACAGATGTCGGCGATAAGGCATGTGCCTTCATTCATCGTGATCGCGAGTGGCTGCGCGCCGCCCATGCCGCCGCAGCCGCCGGTGACATTCAGCGTGCCGCGCAGCGTTCCGCCGAAATGTTGGCGCGCGGCTTCGGCGAATGTTTCATAGGTGCCTTGCAAGATGCCTTGCGTACCGATGTAGATCCACGAGCCCGCGGTCATCTGCCCGAACATCATCAGGCCCTTCGCAGCAAGCTCGTCGAACTTCGCCTGCGTCGCCCAGTGCGGCACAAGGTTTGAGTTTGCGATCAAGACGCGCGGCGAATCGGTCGTCGTGCGCACGATGCCCACGGGCTTTCCGCTCTGCACAAGAAGCGTCTCGTCGGGCGCGAGTTTCTGGAGGCTCGCAATGATCGCGTCGAAGCACTCCCAGTTGCGCGCGGCCTGTCCGCGTCCGCCATACACCACGAGGTTTTCGGGCCGCTCGGCGACCTCGGGGTCGAGGTTGTTCATCAACATGCGCATCGCGGCTTCCGCTGCCCACGACGAGCAGGTGCGCTGGTTGCCGCGCGGTGCGCGAATGATGCGGGCGGTCATCGTCTCCGTCGGGTTCGCCATCGTCATAGGCGGCGAGTGTAGCCCGAGCGTGCGTCGCTTACGAAGCGGAAAACG
This sequence comes from Limnohabitans sp., assembly GCA_030054275.1. Lineage (GTDB taxonomy): Bacteria > Planctomycetota > Phycisphaerae > Phycisphaerales > SM1A02 > QWPT01. The sequence continues at coordinate 1,999 of JASGCF010000192.1, forward strand.
CGCCTGATGCGATCAGCACTTCGAGTGCGCGAATATCGGGGCTTGGCGCGCGGTCGCGGTCGAGTTTCTTCACCTGCGAGCGCACGATCGCGTGCGCTTGCTCGACACCGGCGCCCGACTTCAGCGGCCGATGCGACTCAAGCGCTTCGGCCATCACGAGCAACTCAATCGCGACGACCGAACGCATCAGCGACACACAGCGCGTTGCTTTCAGTGCGCTCGTGGCGCCCATGCTGTTGTAGTCCTCGATGCCCGCGCTCGTCGGGATGTTCGTCACGCTTGCGGGGTTCGAAAGTGTCGCGATTTCATTCACGCACGCCGCCGCCGCGTACTGCGGAATCATCAGACCCGAATCGACGCCGGGATCGGTTGCGAGGTAGGGCTTCAGTCCGACGAAGTGGTCGAAGCCCGACACAACCCAGAACGTGCGGCGCTCGGAAATTCCTGCGACATGTGAACACGCAATCGCGAGAAGGTCGAGCGCGATCGCAAGCGGCATGCCGTGGAAATTTCCGCCGGAAACGATGTCACCCGCGCCCGCGGTTTCGCCTGCGAACACCAGCGGATTGTCGGTCACCGCGCCGAGTTCACGCGCGACTGTTCCCTCGACATAGCGGAATGCGTCAAGCGCTGCGCCCAAAACTTGCGGCATCGCGCGCAGCGAGTACGGGTCTTGGACGCGCGGGTCGTTCTCTGCGTGCGACGGAAGGATCGCGCTGCCCGAGAGAAGTCCGCGCAGCCGCGTGGCCACTTCGATCTGCCCGGGTTGCCGACGCGCCTCGTGGATACGCGGGTCGAGGAACGAATCGGTCGCCTTCGCGGCATCAATGGCCATCGCGGCCGCGGCGATTGCTGCGTCAAACGCGTTGCGGAAATCATGGCAGAGCAGCGCGCCGGTCGCACACATCAAGTGCGTGCCGTTCAAAAGCGCGAGACCTTCTTTCTCTTCGAGATCAAGCGGCTGAAAGCCGTAACTCTTCGTGACCCACGCGGCGGGTTCGATTTTCCCGTTGTGCCAACATTCGCCTTCTCCAAGCAGCACCAGCGCCGCGTGCGCGAGCGGCGCGAGATCGCCCGACGCGCCGACCGAACCGCGCGACGGGATCGCCGGATCGACATGCGCGTTGATGAGATCGATGATGCGCTCAAGCGTTTGGACGCGAATGCCAGATTTTCCGCGCGCGAGGCTCGCGGCGAGCACCACCATCAGCGCGCGGGACACTTCGCGGGGGAGCGGTTCGCCGACGCCCGCCGCGTGCGAGCGAATGATGTTTCGCTGCAGTTCGCACGCGCGTTCATGCGGAATGCGTACGCGCGAAAGGCTTCCGAAGCCTGTGTTCAAACCATAGATCGCGTCGCCTGATTCGAGTGCGGTTCGCACCACGGTTCGGCATCGCGCAACTTCGTCACGCGCCGCGGGTGCGAGCACCAGTGGCACCGGCGAAGACAGGGTCGCTCGCGCAATGCGTGCAACATCTTCGATCGAAAGCGGCGTTCCGTCGAGAACGACCGGCGCGGCATGCGGGAGAGCGTGAGGAGCAGCGTGGGAAAGATCGGGGGACGAGCGGGCGTTCATGGCAAGTCAGCGGAAGTGACGCGCGAAAGGGAGTTCGGGAATATACGGATTCTGCGCAAGATTCGGCCGTGGCCTTGCGGCTGTGCGAGAACGAGCCGACAATCCAACCATGCCGAGCGTTCCATCTGTCCAGTCCGAGGTCGCTGTTCCGCAAGATCGCCCAGTGGTGCGCGCCCTCGCGCTCCCGCTCTCGATCACGGCGTCGGCTGGGCTGTTCGCCTTCGTCGTTCCCTTCTGGACCAATGTCCGCGGCGTCGCGGGTCCGACGCTCGCGGATGCAGAGCAGCCAATACTTGCGGCAGTCGTCGCGCTCGCCGCGTTTCTTGTTTCAACCATGGTCGCCTTGCTTGTTGCTCGGGCTGTGAACGCGGTCGTGGGCACATTCGTGCTCGGCTGTGGCGTGGGCATGCTTGCGATGCGCACGGGCGCAGCACAAGAGTTTGCCTTTGCTGGTTCGCGGGTTGGTCCGATGGCCGCAGAAACCGCGGTATGGGCCGCGCTCATCGCGCTCGCGTCGTTTGCTTTGTATCGCTTCGGTGGGCGTCTTTCGGATTTCCCAGAAACCGGCGAAGCATCGATCGACGATGCATTGGGAAGCGAGGCGCGGCGCTCTTGGATTTCCGTGTTGCTTGCGCTTGGCTTCGCGTGGCTTGCATGCGCGACGAATTCCAAGGGTCAAGCCATTGCAGCTGTGATCCTTGGCGGCTTCTTTGCAGCATTTCTCGCGCGCATGCTCGCACCGCGCACTCAACCGGTGTTTCTCGCAGCGGTGGTCGTGTTGGGATTTGCGCTCGTTCAGGCCTACATCGCATTTGCCTTGCGTGGTGATCTCGCCGTCGGCATTGTTGACGGCAGTTTCCCGAGACTTCTGCGCGTGATGCCGGTGGACGCTGCTGCAGGGGCCTTGTGCGGCACGGCACTTGGCTTTGGATTTGCGCGCAGTTTTGCGGTTCCAGCCGCCGAATAGCGAAGTCGGACACACCGCTTCACCCGAGTATCGATCGTGACTGCTGCATCTTCGTGCCTCGCGCGCGAGTGCGTCGTCGCGTACCTTGCCCAACCTCCCATTACAACTTCACAACGCAACCTTTCCTTGCCCTCCACAACAGACTTTGTTTATGCAGATGAATACCAACGCAACGACGCCATCGCCGCACACACTCCTTGTGACGGGCACCATTGGGATTGACACGGTGGAGACACCGTCCGCGCGCGCCGAGCGCGTTTTAGGCGGAAGTGCCGCATACTTTGCAGCGGCCGCCAGTCGACTTGGCCCAGTGCGCTTGGTCGGCGTGGTGGGTGATGATTGGCCGACGCAACATCGAGCGATTCTGGAGTCGTTGCCCGGTGTCGATCTTCGCGGACTCGAGACGCGCGCTGGCGGCAAGACCTTCGCGTGGGGCGGCAAGTATCTCGACAACATGAACGAGCGCGAAACGCTCTTCACAGAACTTGGCGTCGTGGCTGAGGCCCCGCCAAGTGTGCCCGCCGCGTTCGGTGACAGCGGGCTGCTGTTCCTCGGCAACACTCATCCGGCCGTGCAGGCGGGGCTGCTTGACCAGGTTCCGAATCGCAAACTCGCCGTTGCAGACACGATGGATCTTTGGATCAACATCGCGCATGACGAACTCGTCCACCTGCTGTCCAAGGTCGACGGCATTGTGCTGAACGATTCAGAGGCGATGCATCTCACGGGTATTCGCAACGCGGTCACCGCTGGGCGGCGCATTCTCGGTTACGGTCCGAAGTTTGCCGTCGTCAAGAAGGGTGAGCACGGCGCCGTACTTGTGCATCGCGACGGCGTGGCCGTTGTTCCTGCGTTTCCCGCGGAAGAAGACATGGTTGTCGACCCAACGGGTGCCGGCGATACCTTCGCGGGCGGCTTCATGGCGCACTTGGCCCGCACGGGTCGCACCGATCTCGAAACGCTGCAGGCAGCGCTTGCGTGGGGCACCGTGATGGCGAGTTTCACGATTTCTTCGTTCTCGCTTGATGCGGTGTCGCGGGCGACGGCGAAAGATCTCGAAGAGCGCTATCGCAAGTTCGCTGCAGTTGCGCGCGTTTGATCGCGTTACGCTGCGCGCATGATGAGTTCGTACCTCTCTCGTTGCGTTTCTATTGGCATTGTGGCGCTTGCCAGTGCGACGATGTCGCGCGCGCAGACATACACGCCGATGCGCGAGATTCCTGGTGGGAATCTTGTACAGCGCATGCAAAGCGCTCTGTCTGGGATCGGCGATGGTGGGCGCGTCGAAGATATTCGTTGGAATCTTGTCGCGGGCGAATTGTGGTTCCAGCACGAAGGCTGGAAGACCGTTGATCTCGCGACTGGGAAGATCAACGCCGTCAATACAGAGCCGCCAGCGTCGGCGACGGTTGCGCGCAGCGGTCGCGACGGACGCGAGCGTCGTCCGGCGCGTGGTCGACAATTCACGCGAGAGGAAAGCCCAGATGGCGCGTGGACTGCAGTGAGTGAGAACGGCAATCTATTTCTTGAGCCGAAATCTGGAAATCGCGTGCAGGTCACGACAGACGGAACTTCGGATCTCAAGTACGGCCAAGCATCATGGGTGTATGGCGAGGAACTCGACCAGACCACAGCGATGTGGTGGTCGCCAGATGCTGCGTCTGTTGCGTTCTATCGCTTCGACGAATCGCAGGTGAAAGACTTTTTTATTCTCGACGGTTGGACCGATGTCAACACGCGAGTTCTCAGCGAGGCGTATCCGAAACCTGGTGCAGCCAATCCGACTGCAAGTTTGCTCGTCCATCACATAGCGAGCAGAAAAACAGTGGAAATCGACGCGTTGAGCGAAGTGTCCGGCGCACAACCGAACACCGAGT
>JASGCF010000193.1 GCA_030054275.1 Limnohabitans sp.
ATGCCTTGTTGACATATCTACAGGAATGGTAGGGGTGGTTAGAAAAATTCACGCTGGAGAAAACTGCTTCACCCCAAGAAACAGAAGAGAGACCCTGCACCCTCGATCCAAGTGATGATCGCGGGATGTCGGAAACCACGCCGCGAGTGGCGAGACCACGCCGCACGCCCCTACACCTCGACCGGCTCATCACTTCGCGGCCTTCCGCCCCACTGCTTCGGCTTGCGCCGCTCGGGCGTCCAACCACCCTTCACGCGCACGCGGTCGCCACCGACGATGCGCCGTAGCGCCTCGAGAAGCGACCGTGCAGGCACGACGCGCAGCCGATGCGACGCGAGCGTCACACGCCGTGCGTCGCCGTCAAGATGCACGACCACTTCGACAGGTTTACCGGGCGTCATCGCTGCGCCGCTACTTGCTTGCTTGAGAAGCCCAGCGACCATGTCGAGCGTATTTTCCGCGGCCCGCGCGTCGTCGCCACCACATTCGATCGCAATCTCAAGACGCGTCGCAAGATGCGCAGCCGCATCGTCGAGCGGAATCACGCGATCGATGATGATGTTCGGTTCGCCGCGGCCGCGATCGATGTATCCGATGAGCACAATCGCGCGATCGCCTGCGACGAGATCGCCGAACTTCGCAAACGCGTCGGGGAAGAGCACGCCTTCCATCGTGGCGTTCTTGTCAGCGAGCCCGAGGATCATCATCTTCGCGCCCGGGTTCTTGCCTTTCTGCGAAACCAGCGCACGCATGCGCGAGACGAGCCCCGCAACAACGATCGGTGTGTCCTGCGGAAGCTCCGCCGCGCGACGAAGATCGGCGGTCGCGAACTGCGCGATCTCTTCACGCCACATATCTAATGGATGTCCAGAAACATGGAAGCCGAGCGCTTCCTTCTCATAGCCGAGCGCCTCCATTGGTTCCCACGGCGCGACCTTCTTGAGTTGCACCGCTGCGGCTGCGCTCTCGGTCTTCGTCGCGGCCGCTTCAAACATACCGAAGAAAGTCTCCTGCCCGCCCGCGCGATCACGCGCAAGGCTTTGCCCCGCGGAAATCGCACTTTCGATACTTGCAACCATCGCTGCGCGCTGTTCGGTTCCGTGCAGCGAATCGAAACAGCCTGCCTTCACAAGTCCTTCGAGACCCGAACGATTGATCGACCGCGCATCGACACGCTCGCAGAAATCAAAGATCGACTTGAACGGCCCGCTTTTGCGGCGTTCTTCGATGATCGCGCGAATCGCGCCAGCGCCGATTCCCTTGATCGCTTTGAGTCCAAAGCGAATATGTCCGCCCCACGCGTGGACTTTTTCACCAGAGGCGAAGACAACAGCAAAATCCTCTTCGGAAAGATTGACATCGGGCGGACGAACTTCGACACCGATATGGCGCTTCTCCGCGCTGTGATCGGGATAGATGAGCTTGCGGCAGTCATCGAGATAGACAGACCACTCTTCGATCTTGCGCGCTTGGCTTTCGAACGAAAGCACCGCCGACATGTAGTGCGCTGGGAAGTATGTCTTCAGATACGCGGTTTGATACGCGATGATCGCGTAACCAGTCGAGTGACTCTTGTTGAAGCCGTAACCTGCAAACTTGAGGATGAGTTCGAAGAGTTCCTCGGCCTTCGCCTGCGGAAGCTCGCGTTCGACCGCGCCCTTCACGAAGTTCGCGCGCGCGCCGTTGATGACATCTTGCTTCTTCTTCGAAATCGCTTTGATGACGGAGTACGCTTCGCGCAGCGGAATGCCGCCGAGATGGTGCAAGACCTGCATCACCTGCTCCTGATACACCATGATCCCGTAGGTTTCAGCGGTGAAACGCTCCACAACATCGTGCACCTTCGGCACTGCTTGGCGCCCGTGCTTGCGCGCGTTGTAGTCAGGAATGAGATCCATCGGACCCGGTCGGAAGAGCGCGTTTGCAGCGATCAAATCCTCGAGTCGGTCGGGCTTCATGTCGACGAGCAGCTTCTTCATGCCGCCCGATTCAAACTGGAACACGCCGTTGGTGTCGCCGCGAGCAAAGAGCGCGAGCACGCGTTTGTCATCGAGCGGAATGCGATCAAGGTCTAGCGGATCTGCAAGCGTCGCAGCCGTGGCATCGCCCTTTTTTGGTGGCGTACGCCCGACGGCACGATGAATTTCTTCCGTCGACAGTGTGTCGCGAATGAGCTTCTTCGCGAACTCGATCGTCGAAAGCGTGCGGAGCCCGAGGAAGTCCATCTTGAGAAGGCCAACCTTTTCACATGTTGGACCATCCCATTGCGTCACCGCTTCTTCTGCCCCGCCAGCCGCCCGGCAGAGCGGAACAATGTCGTCGAGCGGACGCGTCGCGACGATCACGCCTGCTGCGTGCACGCCTTGATTGCGCGCGTGATCTTCGAGCCCGCGCGCATGATCGAAGACGCGCGAAACGCGCGGATCCGCCGAGATCATCTGCGCAATCTGCGGCTCCTTCGCAATCGCTTCCTCGATCGTGATGTCGAGTTCGGCGGGAATGAGGTTCGCAAGATGCTGACCCTCAGCCGGCGTGAGGCCCATCACGCGGGCAACATCTTTGACCGCGGCTTTCGCCTTGAGGCGCCCGAAGGTGATGATCTGCGCGACATGACCGTACTTCTTGCGGACATAGTCAATGACTGCGCCGCGGCCGTCTTGGCAGATATCGATATCGATATCGGGATACTCCGAACGATCGGGATCGGTGAAGCGCTCGAAGAGGAGCCCGTACTTCTCGGGGCACGCATTCGAGAGGCCCAACACATACCCCGCCATCGTGCCAACGCCCGAACCACGCGCATTCGCTGGAATACCGCGCTGACGCGCCCAGTTCACGAAGTCCCACACAATGAGGAAGTACGCGCTGATCGATTTGTCTGCGAGAATCTTGAGTTCGCGCTCGAGCCGCGCGCGAATCTGCGGCGTGATGCCATCGGCGCCGTAACGCCAAATCGCGCCCGCCTCGCAGAGATCACGAAGCGCGCGATCACAACTTTCTTTGAGAGCTGCAGGTGAGTCGCTGTCTTTCGTCGCATCGAATGGCAGCGTCTCGATGAGACGGCAATACGCTTTAAACCACTCGGTGAGATCGCCATCTTTCGCGGGGTCGTACTTCGGTCCGTGACCCGGATGCCGCACCTTCACGACGGGCGCATGATTCTCGCCTTTCGGCAACTTCACATCACAGCGCGCTGCGATGCGACCCGCGTTTGCGATCGCTTCGAGATCCTCGGGGAAGAGCGCCTTCATTTCGGCGGGGCTCTTCACATAGAGCGACTCGGGATACTTGAGACGCGCGGTGTCGTCTTTGTTCTTCTGCATCGAAATGCAGCAGAGCGTGTCGTGCACATCATGATCTTCGCGTCGCAGGAAGTGCGCGTCGTTGTCGACGACGAGCGGCAGATCAAGTTCCGCAGCCAACTTTCGTAGCCACGGGTTGATTTCTTCTTGCTCGGGAACATGTCGCTGCAACTCGATAAAGAAGCGCGGTTCGCCCTTCTCATTTGGCTTGAAGGTCTCAGCGTGCCAACGCGCTTCCTCAACCGCGCGCGTCCAATGCACAGGATCCTTCCCAGAGCGCACGAAGTCTGTGAGGTAGGTCGCGATCGACGAACCAAGGTGGCCATTGATCGCGATGATGCCATCTGCCCACTGCGACAAGGTCGACTTGTCCATGCGCGGGCGGTAGTAGAAGCCGTTGAGGAACGCATCCGACGACAACTTCAACAAGTTGCGCCAGCCCGCAATATTTTCAGCAAGCAGCACAAGGTGGTAGCCGCCGTCCTTCTCGCCCGTGTGGGTCTTGTCGCGGCGATCGCCCCACTTGCCGTCGCGATCGACGGCAACATACGCCTCGATACCAAGGATTGGCTTCACGCCCGCATCCTTGGCCTTCATGTAGAACTCCATCGCGCCGAACATGTTGCCGTGATCTGTCACAGCAACCGCGGACATACCGAGTTCTTTCACGCGCTTCAGAAGGCGGTCGATCGTGTTGCCGCCATCAAGCAACGAGTATTCCGTGTGCAGATGGAGGTGCGCGAACACGGGTTCGCAGTCGACCACTGGAGCCGTTCCTTCAGCCATCGTTCATCCTCTGCCATCGATAAGAAACAACCGACTCTCGACCCACTCGCGCTGTCACATGCGCGTTACTCACTCAGGTTCAGGGCTTTCATCACATCCGGCGTGATATCCACAGAGGGTGGATACTTCAGGAATGTTCGCGCTTGAATTTGCGCGAGCGCTTCGCCAACACGCACCGCCTCGAATGGCTTTGCTGTTGGATAGAAGCGGAAAACAAGGTCAATCGACTCCTTCTCGCACACCGTTTCGACCGCAGCGACCAACTCACGGTAGGCCTGCTCAAATTGCTCCGCCGCCATCTTTTCATCACGCTGACGAACGGTTTCAAGCCAACGGTTGTATTCCTGTTGGAGCATGGCAAACTCGCGTTGGGCTTCCTCGGGCGGCTGTGCGCCCTCCGCCAACGGATACTTTGCTTTGAGTTCTTCAAGCCGACGATTGAAATCGGCTTCTTCAGATTTCGCAGCGTCCTGCGATTCCTTGCGCTTGTCGGAGTAACTCGGCTGCGCGAACAACTTCTTCATCACCGCATCGATATCAACGGAGCCGATACTCCATGCGCGATTGGTCGAGCGATCGCCCCACGCAAGGTGGCCGTCTGCGGCGTGCACTCGGAGCGGGTCCTTGGCGCCAGGCGCGGTGAGGAGGAGCGCATCTGCCGGACCCAAATCGCTCCGCCATGGTGCCGATGCATACGCCGGCTCACCAACGGGGCCAGAACCACCGCGCAGCGCGACAATCAGCGCTGCTGTCGAGAGCACGAGCGAGAGACACAACGCGAGCAAAAACGGCAACTGCTTGGAGTGAGGCATTCCCGCAGTGTAGCGTTGGCCTCCGCATATCGAACAGCTCACTCTTGCGCTGCAGTTTCGTCCGACCGGAGTCGCGCCGTCGCCGTAACGCGCTGCTCGACTTCACGCAAAAACCATGCAGCGACCCGAGATTTCACGCATTCGATCGAAGGCGTCCGCGCACCGAGTTCGGCTTGCATACTCGTCACTGGACGCGTCAGTCCACACGGAACAATCAAAGAAAAGTGCGCCAAATCGGGCGCAACATTCAAAGCAAAACCGTGCAGCGACACGAAGCGCGACAACCGAATGCCAATCGCTGCGATCTTGCGATCTTCACTTCGAACCCTGCTTTCATGCTCCTGTCCACGCTCACCGACCCACACGCCAGTCGCCGTTGCATCACGCATCCCTTGGATACCGTCCTCTTGAAGCACATCCATGATGCACTGCTCAAGAAACCGCACATACGGATGTACGCGCAAACCAAGCCGCTCAAGATCGAGAATTGGATAGACCACCAATTGCCCAGGGCCGTGGTAAGTCACATCGCCGCCGCGATCCGTTTCGACCCGCTCAATGCCGTGATGTGCGAGGAGTTGATCGCTCGCGAGAACATGGGATGCAGCGAGTGGACGCTTCGTGACCGTCACGACCGCCGGCGCGTGCTCAAGCACGAAAACCGTCATTGGTCCGCCTTCTGCGCGTGCGGCAACAACACGCTCGTGCTCGATGCGTTGCAGGGACAACGCATCCGCATATGAAATCCGGCCGAGATCAACGACAGAAAGATGCCGAGAGCGAAGGATCACAGACATGACATCGCGCGAAGCGTACGCCGTTTGCGCATTTCCGTACAATCGGCCGCGTGCCGAAAATTCATCCCACAGCGATTCTTTCCGGCGACATCGAACTTGCGGATGATGTCGAAATTGGCCCGTATTGCGTCTTACAAGGACGGATCAGTCTCGGCGCAGGAACCGTGCTCATTCAGAATGTCCACCTGAACGGCCCACTTGTGATCGGGTCTGCCAACGCCTTGTACCCGGGTGTTGCCATCGGATTCGCGCCCCAAGACAAGGGTTTCCACCATGCGAAGGATGGCGCCGGAACCGTCATCGGCGACCACAACACCTTTCGCGAACATGTGACCATTCATCGTGCCACGCGCGATGATCGCCCCACTCGCGTGGGACACCGCAACTTCTGGATGGCTTGTGCACATGCTGGCCACGATGTGCAAATCGCAGATGACTGCATCTTCGCAAACAACACACTCTTCGCTGGTCACGCAGAAGTTGGTAGCCGCGTGGTGACTGGTGGCGGCGCGGGAGTACATCAATTTGTCCGAATTGGTCGCGGTGCCATGCTTGGCGGCTTGTGCGGTGCATCGAAAGATGTCTGCCCTTTCTTCACATTGACCGCAACAAACTACATCGGTGGATTCAATCGAATCGGCATGCGCCGTGGAGGTGCGACGACCGAAGACATTGATTTGGTGCGCACGATGTACGGAATCTTGGTTCGCAGCCGGA
>JASGCF010000194.1 GCA_030054275.1 Limnohabitans sp.
CGCGCAGCGAGCCCGCTTCTTGTCCTTCTGCGGGAAGTGCTGCAAACACCGCTTCAGTTTCAAGCGCGTCACCAGCAAAGAGCACGATGCGCAAGTGATCGGGTGGCCTACTTGGCTGCATCAACGCCTTGTGAAATCGCTTGGCTGCATCAAGACACTTGCGCACATGATCGCGCGCGATCGCTCGACGCGCATCGTCGGTTGCCACATCGGGCAACAGCCACGCGAGATACTCCGCTTGCGAGGGCTCGAGCAACCCCCACTGGTATCGCTCCCAAGTTGCGACATCGTGCGCATCAAGTGGCGCGCCTTTCTCGTCCACCAAGCGCTGCAACTCGGACGGCGGCAGCAGTTGATAGAGCGACGGAAATGTGCCGATCACGCTCGGTCGATAGTTCGGGAAGAGCGGATTGAGATTCATCCCTTGCGAGAGTGCACGCAACGAGCGAATTGAACCTCCGCTTGGCGTACCAATCATGATGAACTTCCGAATGTTCCGCGCACCCTCCCATGTGGGAGCAGGCATCGGACCATCTGCCGACAATGATTGCGCGCCGTAGCGGAGATACCACTGCCCGAGTAAGCCGCCCATCGAGTGACACAAGAGATCGACTTGGATGGGCGCGTCGGCCGCGAGTCCGCGCTCGCGACGAACCGTGTCTTGCAAGCGACGAATGTCGGCATCAAGCGCGGCCGCCTGCGTTGAGATTTCACGACGCCAGTCGTAAGGATGCTGCCAACAGGTGTAGTGCAAACCGCCATATTTCACGGCGTTCGGATCGGGCGGTGCGAGCGCGCTGTCGCGATACTTCCCTGCCGCGAGTGCCTGCAAGAGATTCGCATACGCACCAAGTTCGAGGCCGCGCAAAATGCCGATATCAAACTTCACCGTGTCAAGCGCATCGGGCGCGGTGATGCCGTCGCCAAGATCGGCGAGCGTTTTGCCCTCTGCCATGGGAAGTGCGAAGAGACGCGCGTCTTCGGGGATGTCCGGGTCAACCGCACCAAACTGAAATGCGCCCCACACATCGCGCTTCGACACAGGGTCGTAGAGCTTCGAACCGAGAATACCGGGGATCACGACAACTGGCGTGCGAGTCGTCGCCGTCGCGCGCGCTCTCTCACCATAGATCGCCTCAAGATCGATGCGACGCTCCGTTGCGCAGCCCGCACAAACAAGAGTCGCGAGCACAAGCGACGACCAGACAGTTCCGAGACATGCACATCGCTTCATTGGAGCGGTCCCTCAGCACGCTCGAGTTCATCCGCCGCGCCAATCTCACTCGCGCGCACCATCGCCATTCCATCGAGCATTTCTGCAGTTCCCCGCACAACGACCGGCGCAGCGATCCACGAAGCGAGTGCTTCAAACGACAACGGCGCGCCATCCCGCGCGACAAGCAACGCGCGACGTTCGGAGCCATCTGGCGCGTGGCAAATGATTGACGGCGGAATTCCTCCGCGAATACAAAGCGTCGCACAATCGCGATGCGCCTTGCCGTCGCCCGGCTTCATCACGCCAAGCCAACACTTCGAATCGACGATTTCTCCCGCGACCACTACTTCACCGATGTTGCGTGGTTCCGCGCGTGTTGGCAGCGTGCCTCCAAGCGTGATCGGATTCGCGTCCGCAAGTTCAAGCATGCGCTGCCCACCGCGAGCGATGAGAAATCCGCGCGCACTCGCCGCGACGCGCGTGCCGTCGGTTGGAACGAGCGGCGCCACGCGCGCGTCCGCGCCGTGCTTTCCCATTTCGACGAGAAGTACGCGCTCGACCGTGCCGTCCGCCCGCGCAACTCGCAACATCGGAAACGGCGTCGCGATGAGCTCGCCTTCGAGCGTCACTTCCGCTCCTGTTTCCCAAACACCGTCGCCTGTGGGGCGCGCGAACGCGTTGGTCATCACCGCGAGCGCAAATGCGAGAAGCGCGCAAAGTGGCAAAAACACCCACAAAAAGCGGCGATCGCGCGAGGGCGTTGGCAAGTAGCCCACATAGAAGTCATCGGGTTGTGAAGTATTCGAGCTCGTCACGATGGCGATCCTTCGAGGCCAGCGATTTTGCACGGCGGCACTGGAGTTCCCGGCGGCTTTGCCTGCGGATGGACATAGAGCGTTCGACCTTCGATGCGCAGTTCGTAGGTCGGAATCTTCTCAAAGAACGGCGGCGGCGACTGACCTTTCGACGCGATGTACTGGTAGCCGTGCCACGGACAGGTCACGCAGCCATCGATGATTTTCCCTTCCCCGAGCGGGCCGCCTTGGTGCGCGCAAACGCCAGAAATCGCGCTGAATGCGCCGTTCTCGCGATACAGCGCAATCTTGCGACAGTCATCGATGACGACCGCTTTCGCGCGCCCTTCCGTAGTTTCCTCGACGATTCTTTCTACCTCACCGACACGCACCCAACCGTCCGCCGCAAGCGCGCGACGAACGCGATCCGCACGCCACTCCTTTACGCCTGCGGCAATATGTAGCGCGACGATCCACGCCGCTGCCGCCGCAAGCATCCACGCAAAACCTGGCCAGATCGCACCCTGCAAGACACCGAATGCGACATGCGCAACAAGCAGTGCGAAGGCGACATACACGCCCAAATGCAGCAGTTTCCACACGCGCGGCGAGAGATTGCGCAGCCAGAAGTCGTGGCTTGTTGCGGCCATCGCGAACAAAATCACGAGTGCGGCGAGTCCAAGTGGTTGAAAGGGAAATTGCGCTGCACCTTCAAATGCGGCGCCGCTTTCGAGAATACTTGTGAGCGGATCGATCACCCCAAACCCGTGGTACCACAGCGTTGCAAGCGCCGCATGCGCGAACGCGAGCAGAAACATCGTGACACCAAGGTGTCGACGGTTGTAGAGAAGCGGTGAAAATCGGGGCGAAAACCGCGCAAGCGGACCAATCGAAAGAATGAAGATTAGCAGTGCGATTGCGGCGGTTCCACACGCGCGCATCGCAAGGATCAGTGGACTCGTTTCGAAGGCGACGCTGGCTGCGAGGAAAAACACCGCGAAATACAGCGCGATCACGACGATCAATCGTCGATCGTACGCCTTCTTTGCAGCGTTCCATTGCACCGCGCGATAGGACACGCTCATCGCGAATCCTCCATCAACTTGGTTTCCGAAGTCACCGTAGGAAGCTGGGTTGCGTCGCGTGTCGAAGGCGTCCCGTTCGAGCGCGCAAGGTGCGCAACGACCAGTACAACGACGAGTGCGGGGCCAAGCACAAGCCACATCACGAGCGCCACGCTTCGCAATCGCTCACTTCCTCGCTGCCAATGCTCCGTGTGATCGCTAGGGATGTCGGCTGAGCCCGCAAGTGCGGCTTTCCACCAACGATGGGCGAGAAGCGGCCAGAGCAACGCTGCTCCCGGAAGCAGCAGCACGCGAAAGCCGAGCGTGGCATTGGTTGCGACTGGGTCGACCACCGCGGCTCCCTTCCAAGCAAACGCGAGCGAAAATAGAAGCCCAACGATCGCGTAGAGCTGCACGGATTGAACAAGGAATTCCACGAGCACCGCGGGAAGATACCGCGCCGCCGCTGTCGTGCTCGATCCCGTGCGTCGATCCCGTGCGTGGAGGTCCCGCACTGAAGTCCTTCGCCGCAGAAACCGGTCCACCTCGAAATCGTCGTCGACCAAGCCCGCTCATGGCGTTGTTCGCGCGCATGGCAAATTTGTCGGTTTCCACTATTCTCAAGCGAATGTCCATGCGACTTTCCGATCGAGATCCACGCGCGGCACTTGCCGCAAGCCTCGAAGCCTTGGCGGCGCTTGCCACGAAAGCAAACGCCGAGCAGTACGCGCAAGGACTCGCCTTCGGATTTCATAGCCCGCTCGGCGCACACTTCCGACATTCCATCGATCATGTCGACGCGCTTCTCAACGGAATCGCGACTGGCGAGATTTGCTACGACCGTCGCGAACGCGGCACCGCGATCGAGCATGATCGTGCCGCCGGCCTCGCCGCAGCCGTCGATCGCGCCGCACTCGTGCGCGCGATTCCAGAGCCAGCACTCTCGTCGACGATCACGGTGCTCGCCCTGACATCCCCGCAAGCACCAGAGATGCGATTCACCTCATCGGTCGCGCGCGAAGTGCTTTACGTCTTCCATCACACCGTACACCACACCGCATTGATGTCCGCGCAGGCCACGAATATGGGCGTGCAGCCAGACCCAAGGGCGGGTCGTGCCCCTGCGACGCTCGCAAACGACGCGAATCACGCGCAGGCACGCTGAGCGGGCGATGTGCACGCTTTCGATCATTCCAACCACAGAAGATTCGTCCAATGCTCGCGCAACTTCTCGCGCGACATTTCGACTCGCGTTCAATCGCGATGAACAGCGAGCGCGCGCCCTTGGCACACCACCGGCGATTGTGTTCGTAGGAAATCGACGCGCGATCTACCCAAGCGATCCCGATGCGGGCGGAACATGGATCGCCGTCAACGACGCGGGAATCGCAGTCGCGATTCTCAATCGAAATGAACACGGAGTTCCGGATGGACGCAGTGCTGGACTCAGCCGCGGCCTCATCATTCCTCGTCTCCTTTCGAGTGGATCACTGCACGAAGTTGCGCAAAACACGGAGAAAATCGCACTCACGGTGGCACGCGGATTTCGCCTGATCGCAACCGACGGACATCATGTGCTCGAAGTCATCGGGGGGAATCATCGCTCCGAGACAACACTCGAACCATTCATGCGACCGTTCGTCCGCGCATCAAGCGGTCTTGGCGATGAACTCGTTCGGACACCGCGAACGGAACTCTTCGAAGGAACCGTCGTTCGTGCGCCGCGCGACGCGCTCATCGAAGCACAAGACGCATTCCACACTCACGCGTGGCCCGATCGCCGCCATCTCTCCGTGCGTATGGACCGCGCCGAGGCGCGAAGCGTGAGTCAAACCATCATCGCGGTCTCGGCAACGCGTGTTGAGGTCTCGCATGCGCCACGCGAAGGCGATGCGCCGGATGACGGCTTTGGGCCTGTGTCGAAACTCGCGTTCGAACGAGGCGTCGCATGATCGCGCACCTTGCATTCGCCGCCGAAACGGCGCAAACGACGGTACTCCCCGGCGGTTTCGATCTCTCCGCGATTTCCAATCCGTGGCTGCAAGCGCTCGCGCTGATGCTCGGTACATTCATCCTCGAAGATACGACCGCGATTGCCGCGGGACTCCTCGCGCACAACGGCACGATTTCGATGCCCGTCGCCATCCTCGGCACCGGCATCGGCATCTTCATCGGGGATCTCTCGCTGTACATCATGGGCGCCGCTGCCGCGCGTGGCGCGAAAGGTACGGGTTGGATCCGCAAACGCCTTCCAGAAGCGCGACTGGCACAACTCAAAGGCTGGCTCGATCGCGGCAGTTGGAAAGCAGTTTTTCTCACGCGCGTCATCTCGGGGACGCGACTTCCCGTGTATCTCGGTGCGGGGTTTGTGGGTGCGGGTTTCGCTGGTTTCGCGCTCTGGACGGGTGTCGCCGTCGCGCTTTGGACACCGCTTGTCGTCGGCGGGACCGCGCTCGTCGGCGGCTCGCTCATCGCGTGGCTTGAACAACATCTCGGTCGCAGTTGGACCACATGGATCGTCGCCGGAATCGTCGTCTTTCTTGCGCTTCATCTTGTGCTCAAAGCATGGCGAAAGCGCCGCGCGATTTTCATCGCCATGCTTCGCGCGACGCACTTTGAATTCTGGCCAAATTGGGCGATCTACGGTCCACTTCTTCCTTGGTTCGCGTGGCAAGCCCTGCGATTCGGAGGTGCGCGCACGCTCACCGCGACCAATCCATGTTGGCCCGACGGCGGCGCTGCGGGCGAATCCAAGAGTGAAGGTTTGGGCGCGTTTGACGCAGAATGCACTGCGCCCTCGTTTCGCGTGATTCCAACTGAATCAGGCACTTCTTTCGTGCCCACATTCTCTGATGCATGCATCGAAGATGCGCTCGCGCAACTTGAGGCGACCGATTGGACGCGCGTGCCCAGTGCGAATGACGCCGGCGCTCGCGAGCTTCCCCCACCATGGTCGCGCCCCGTCATCGTCAAGCCCGACAGCGGCCAACGCGGTATCGCTGTCAAACTCGTCCGTGATGCAGCGGCCTTTCGTGCCGTATTCCGCGCATCGCACGCACCTCTTCTCGTGCAACGCTACGAGGAAGGCGCGTGCGAAGTCGGGCTCTTCGTCATTCGCTCGCCCGACGAACGCGCGCAACTATTCGCAATTTGCGACAAACGCTTTCCTATCGCCACCGGTGATGGGCGCTCGACATTGCGCGAACTCATCATGCGCGACCGTCGACTTCGCCTGCAGGAGCGCGTCTTTCTCACGCGGCTTGGCGGCGAGGCGGACCGCATTCCCGCGTATGGCGAACGCGTCCGCCCCGCCAACGCCGGAAATCACG
>JASGCF010000195.1 GCA_030054275.1 Limnohabitans sp.
GACCTGCTCCAGCGGAATATCCTCAACCAAGCGGTCACCGAGGAACGGCGGCTTCGGCAACGCAACCGTCGTTGACACCGCGCTGCGTTCAGCAACATCAACACGCGGCTCCGCTGCGCGCGCGCGTGCAACTTTCGAGTCAACTTCCTCGCGTTTCGCCAAACGCGCATCGATTTCAGCATCAATCGTCGCAAGCGACTTCGACGCAAGCGCGTCGCACACCGAGAGGCCTTCGAATGCATCGCGACCGTAGTAGAGCGGGCCCTTGTAGATCGAGCGCAGATGACTTTCTGCGTAATGCCGCGTGAGCGCCGCACCACCGAGAATCACAGGCACCGTGATGCCGAGGCGATTCATCTCGTGGAGATTTTCCTCCATGATCGCGACCGACTTCACCAGAAGACCACTCATGCCGATCGCGTCTGCATTGGTCTTGCGCCACGCGTCGAGAATCGCTTGCAGCGGCTGCTTGATGCCGATGTTGTGGATCTCGAAGCCGTTGTTCGAGAGGATAATGTCGACGAGGTTTTTTCCAATGTCGTGCACATCGCCTGCAACCGTCGCCAACACGATTTTGGCCTTTTTCCCGGCGTCTGCGTCAGCCTTCGGCATGTGCGGCTCGAGGATCGAGACAGCCTTCTTCATCACCGCAGCCGATTGCAGGACAAACGGCAACTGCATCTGTCCAGAGCCGAAAAGTTCACCGACCGTTTTCATACCACCAAGCAAGTGGTCGTTGATGATCGCAAGCGGCGGATACTTCGTCATCGCTTCCGCGAGACTCTTGTCGAGATCGCGATCTTCGCCGTCGATGATGTGTTGCGCGAGTCGCTCTTCGATTGGAAGATCGGCAAGCGTCTTCTTCGCAACCGTCTCTTCCATGCCATCTGGAAAGAGCGAGATGAAGTAGAGCAACGGATCGAAGTTCTCTGCTTTGCCCGCAGGTCGTTCCGCGCCGCGCTTATCGAAGATGAGCCACTCCGCCGCTTCCCAATGTTCGGGCGCGATGCGATTCTTCGGCATGATCTTCGATGCGTGCACGATCGCCGCGGTGAGGCCGCGTTCACGCGCGTGCTGCAAGAACACGCTGTTGAGCACCGCGCGCGCGGAGGGCTTCAGGCCGAACGAAATGTTCGAAAGGCCAAGAATGATGCCGCACTTCGGGAATTGCTTGGAAATCGCAGCGATGCCGTCGAGCGTCTCGAGGCCGAGCCGACGATCGTCATCGTTGCCGGTTGCAATCGTGAAGGTCAGCGGATCGAAGAGAATGTCTTCTTCCGGAAGCCCCCACTTCTTCGTGTAGAGATCGTGGATTCGCGCTGCGATTTCAAGCTTGCGCGCGGCAGTTTTCGCCATACCCGCCTGCTGGTCTTCATCGATCGTCAGCGCAACGCACGCGGCGCCGTACTTCTTCAACAGCGGACAAATCTTGTTGAGGCGCTCTTCGCCATCTTCAAGATTGATCGAATTGACGATCGCCTTTCCGCCGTGTCGCTTGAGACCTTCTTCAATCACCGCGGGATCGGTCGAGTCGAACATGATCGGCGCGTTGACTTGGCGCACATAGCGCGCCGCAACTTCAGCCATGTCCTTCGGCCCGTTGCGACCGACGAAGTCGACGCACACATCGAGCACCTGTCCGCCGTCTTTGATTTCCTCGCGCGCCATCGAGACGAGGCCGTCGAAGTCGCTCTCGTCAAGCAGGCGCTTGAACTTGCGAGAACCGTTGGCATTCGTGCGCTCTGCAACGATGAGAAACGAATTCTCCTGCGCGAATTCCACGAAGCCGTAGAGACTCGAGCAGCCTGGCGCTTGCGGCACCATGGCACGCGCAGGCTTCTTCCGTGCAAGACCAAGTTCATCCACCAGCGCGCGCAATTCGCGAATGTGTTCAGGCGTGGTGCCGCAGCATCCGCCGACCGAGTTCACCTTGTATTCCTCGATAAATCGCTGCATTGCGTCGCGGAATGGCCGCGCTTGCAGCGGATACTCGGTGCGACCGTCCACAAGAATCGGAAGACCTGCATTGGGCAACACGCTGATCGCGCGATCCCAATTCTTTGCGATGTACGCAACATGCTCCGCCATTTCGACGGGGCCGGTTGCGCAGTTCAATCCAAGCGAGTGAATCGGGAACGGCTTGAGTGCGTTCACCACTGCGGCGATATCTGATCCGAGCAACATCGTGCCCGTCGTTTCGATCGTCACGCTCGAGAAGATCGCGCGATCGTCGGGTGTCAGCCCCGCCTCACGCAAGGCATCCATGCACGCGTTGATTGCGATCTTCTGTTGCAGCAAATCCTGCGAGGTTTCGATCATGAAGCCGTCGATGCCGCCAGCGATCAGGCCGCGCGCTTGCTCGAAGTAGCTCGCGTGCATCTCTTCCCACGAGACTTGCCCAAGCGAGACGAGCTTCGTGCCGGGACCCATCGAACCGATCGCGAAGCGCGGGCGATCGCTCGTCTCAAACCTCGCCGCGGCCGCACGCGCGACTTCCGCAGCGCGCTTGTTGAGTTCGAATGTCCACGACGCAAGTTCCTCGTCGAACTCGCGGCCGACCAAAATGTTCGCGCCGAAACTGTCCGTCTCGACCACATCTGCGCCGGCAGCGAAGTAGTTCTCGTGAATGCGTTGGATGATGTCGGGTCGCGACTTCACCAGAATGTCGGTGCAGTTGTCGCGTCCGAGGTAGTCGCTTGGACGGCAATCTGCGCACGCATGAATTTGCGTACCCATGCCGCCGTCGAACACGAGCGTTCCGGATTCCAAAGCCTTCAAAAGCGATCGCTGCATGTCGGGCAGAATACGACGCGATGGCGAAGCCTTCAACCGTTCATCCGGATGAATGGATGAAAGCGAGGATGCCCTGCCGCGACGCCTCAATTTCGCTTTCCCGCGGTTTCATGGAATAAAGCCGTAGGGTGGGCCCGTCTACCATGCCCACTTTTCCGGCCTCGCAGTTACCTCCGTACTTTCCCTTGATTTCTATCGGCCGAGTGAAAGTCACCGCGGCTATCACGACCGCCATATCCGCGAGCGCGACTGGCATTTCGGTTCTCCCCATCAGGCTCCCCTCATGAAGATGCTCTCCCTCTTTTCGCGCACCGTTCTCCGTGGCAACTTGGGCGTGTTGGCGATCGCGTTGTCGCTCCCTGCTTGCGCCCCGAAGTCGAACATCGCAACACGCGACAGTCAGAATGGCACTTCGTCATCGATCGAGACGAGGAACGAGCACAATACAGATGCCCGGAGTGAGGGCGCGTCGGTTCCAACCACAACATCCGCCACAACAACCACCGGAACATCCACCACGGGCGCGACCGAAGCGGCGCAACCGAGCGCCACAGCGCCTGCGTCGCCCGCGATTCGGCCCATCGAGACCTTTGACGCTGTGTGGATCACCGTCCGCGACAGCCATTTCGATAAGTCGCTGAACGGCGTCGACTGGAATGCCGTGCGCGAAGAACTTCGCCCGCGCGCGATTCAAGCTGCGTCGCAAGATGAACTGCGCGCTGTCCTGAGCGACATGCTCGCACGACTTGGGCAAAGCCATTTCTCGATTTTGCCGTCGGATGAGGCGCACGCATCGCCAACGGTGGAAACTCCAGAAGAAACCATCGTCATCAAAGAAGCGTCGATGGAGCGCGCAGAGACAGCGCAACTCGCAGGAACCTCGGGCGAGGCAAGCTCGTCGTCGGGACAAATCTCGCCAAGCGTTGACACAACAACATCCACCAACGAGCCTGGTGTGAGCGGAATCGATATCACGCTGGTCGAAGGAACACCGACCGTTTTACGCGTGCAATCTGATGTTGTGACGGATGTCGCGCCAGGTTGGGTGTTGATTTCGGTCGATGATCAGCCGGTTGATCGAGCACTTGAACCGATGCGCACCGCACTTGAGCGCGAACGCGCGCGCGATGCCGCCAACGACTCACCGCACGCGCGTCAACTTCGTGCAGAACTCTCTATGACTGCAGGCGCGCTTCTCACAGGACGCGCTGGAACGACGGCGCGTGCAGTCTTCCGCAACGCTGAAGGCGTGGAGGTCGATCGCGAAATCGCGTTCCGCCCTGCACCATTTGGAAGCACACGGTTTGGCAATCTCCCGCCGATTCCAGTGTGTGTCGACTCACGACTCCTCGATTGCCCGACCACGGACGGAACGCCCGTCCGCATTGGTGTCATCGATTTCAATATTTGGCTCACGGCTGCGTCTCCAGCCATTGATCGCGCGGTGGACACCATGCGCGGCTGCGATGGAATCGTGCTTGATTTGCGGGGAAATCCAGGCGGCGTTGGTGCGATGTCGATGGGTATCGCGGGCCACTTCCTCAAAACACGCGCAAGCCTGGGCTCGATGATTGGTCGCGATACAACCCTCGAGTTCAACGCATCGCCGCGCAAAGTTTCGACCGAAGGAAAGCGCGTTCGCCCATTTTCAAAGCCCCTCGCGATTCTTGTCGACGAGCGCACTGCGAGTACGAGCGAAGTGTTTGCAGCAGGCCTTCAGGACCTCGGCCGCGCGCGTGTGTTCGGCACGACGAGCGCAGGCATGGCGCTGCCCGCACAAGCAATTGAACTTCCAAACGGAGATGTGTTGCTGCACGCGGTGGCGGACTTTGTCACGCCGAACGGCCAACGCATCGAGGGGCGCGGCGTGATTCCGAATGAAATCACCGCCGAAACACGCGCTGATTTACTTGCTGGTCGCGACGCAGCACTTCGCGCAGCGACCGCGTGGATCACTCAAAGTGCGCTCGCAACGCGCCATGGCGGAACATCCGTCACCAATCCAACCGAAACGGCAGTTGTTCCGACCACTGACACCGCGACAGGTGCCGAAACCTCCAACAAGTAACACGCGCGAGTGACTTCTGCTTCTCGCGTGGACAGAACTCGCATAGTCAGAACTCGCGTGGACTCACTTTGAACCCTTTGTCAACCCACGAACCACGGCTCTCCATCATGCTCAACCGAACGAACCTTGCGCGCTACACCCTCGCCACCGTCACACTCACGATTTCGCTGATCAGCACGCAGCATGCGTACTGCACGACAGCCGCACAAGAAAGCGCTGCTGCGAAACCAACGGAACCTACCGCACCGACGAGCGAGACAGCGAAGGCCGCGCTGCCCGCTGCCGCTGACATTTTGGCAAAGAGCGTCGAAGCGATCGGTGGTCGTGATGCGTGGCTCAAGATCACTTCCATGGACATCAAGGGAACGATGGAACTCCCAGCCCTGAACATCAAGGGCACGATGCGCTCGATGCAGATGGCGCCAGATCGTTTGACCAGCACGATGGACCTGACCGGCTTCGGCACCATTCGCACTGGCTTCGACGGCACCACAGCGTGGTCGATCGATCCCTCGACTGGGCCACGCATTCTCGAAGGCGGCGAGAAGGACACGCTCGCTCGCGAGAGCACCATGCACCGCGATCTCGATCCTGCCAAGCAATGGGACTCTGTCGAAACCGTCGGCGAGGGTTCGTTCGGTGGATTCGAGTGCTGGAAATTGACCGCCAAGCGCGGCGATCAAACTGCCACACTGTGGTACGAGAAATCCACCGGACTGCCGCGCGGCAACGAGATGACCGTTGATACGCAACTTGGCAAGATTCCGGTGGTCAACACTGTGGCTGAGTACAAGAGTTTTGGCGATGTGAAAGTTGGCACGCGCACAGAGACGGCGCAAATGGGCCAGAAAATGATCGCCTCGATTGAAAGCGTTACTTTCAATGCTGTGGAGCCGTCGACCCTGGCATTGCCAAAGGAAATTCAGGCACTGCTTGAACCAGAACCAACCGAGGAAGAGTCGGGAACCCCGAAGGCACCTGAATCCCCGAAGGCACCCGAAGCCCCGAAGGCACCCGAAGCCCCGAAGGCACCTGAGGCGCCAGCAGCCCCTTCAAACCCGAAGTGAACGGCGACGAATCGTCTCGTGCGAGGCCCTTTGGTGTGTGCATGCCACGATCGCACCCATGCCTGCGAAGAACGCAGCAAATGTGCGGAACACGGCGTGTACCGACCGCGTCCTGAGGCTGCTTCTGAAGTCATTCGTCAGACTTCGAAAGTCGCACAGCACCAACCACAAGTCGTACACAGGACGAGTTCCCATGCGCATTGCACGCGACGCGACAGCCTCCTCACCTCGCACCTTGACTGGCAGTTTCCTCAAGCGGCTTCGTTCGCCCTCCAACATTGCCGTTGCCATGGCAACGATTGCCTGTGGTGCTGGCACACTGGAAGCGCGTGAGGCGACGCTCCAAGCAGAATCTGCAGCGACGAAATCGGTGCAACCAGTTTCGGGGGCGACCGATGCTGCGCTTCCCGATGGACGCGCACTTGTTGAGCGCGCCATGAGAGCCATGGGTGTCAT
>JASGCF010000196.1 GCA_030054275.1 Limnohabitans sp.
GTCATCCGGCGCAACGGGTGTCGATGACTTCACGCGCATCGAAGAGTTTGTTTCGACCGGTGGCTATGTGCGTCGTTGGGATCCAGTCGCCCAAGCCGTGTGGGCGTATCACCCGACGCAACACGGAGGACACTTCATTTCCTACGAAGACACTCAGTCGATTGGCGTGAAGGCCGACTATTTGCGCGAGCATGATCTCGGTGGATTTATGTTCTGGGAGATCACCGCGGATCGCAACGAAACGCTCTTGAATGCGGTTGTTGATGAACTCGGAGGTCGACGCTCGCTTGATTGAGCGACGGCTTACGTGCTCGACGGCTTGAGTGCATGATTGATGCACCGGCGGACCGAGAACGAGCGGCTTGCTGAACCGACATGTCTGTCGTTGATGCGCGGCCGGCAGTGGGGTGTTGACCTCCCTGTCGGCCGCGTGTCTTTTGAAGCGAAGATGCAAACGTGCGCCTGCGATATGTTGGAGCGATGATTGGAGAAACTGCACTTCCGCGCTGGTCACCCATCACGCGCATCGCCTTTCGCTTTGTTTTCTTGTACTTCAGTTTCGCGTTCTTCTCGGCGATTCTGCAGTTGGTGCCGATGCTTGGGATGCTCGGGTACTGGCACGACGAGGCCGTGAAGCCGTTCTATGTTTGGATCGGAAAGACGGTCTTTGGCGTTGAAATCACCGTGTTTCCGAATGGGTCGGGCGATACGACCTACAACTGGGTGCGATCTGCGTCGCATCTTGTGTTCGCGTTCCTCGGGGCGGCAATATGGAGTTCGTTCGACTGGCGCCGACCGTCGTATCCGTGGCTCAAGGACGGACTTTGGATCGCGATGCGCTTCGTGCTCGCAAGCGCGATGTTCAGTTACGGCATCAACAAGGTGTTCGGGCTTCAGTTTCCAGAGCCAAGCATGCAGCGATTGCTGCAGGATTACGGCGATTCATCACCGATGGGTTTGCTGTGGACCTTCATGGGAGCAAGTCAGCAGTACACGATGTTCGCGGGTTGGATGGAAACGATCGGTGGATTCTTGCTTTGCTTCCGTCGCACGCAGCTGGTTGGTGCGCTCTGGACCGCGGGCGTGATGGCGAATGTGTTTGTTCTGAACATGTTTTACGATGTCCCGGTCAAGATCTACTCGTTTCACCTCCTTCTCTTGGCGCTTGTGATTGCGACACCCGACATCCCGCGACTTGTGCGGATATTTGTGCTGAATCGCCCCGTTCCGCGCGCCGACTTGCGCGGACCTTGGACGAAGCGTTGGCTGCGCCGCACTGCATTCGGCGTGAAACTCGCGTGGGTGGGCTTCGCGGTGCCGTTCACATTTTGGCAAATGTCGGAGATGCGCTACACCTACGGCGCACTTGCGCCCAAAGGCGCACTCGATGGAACATGGGAAGTGATGGAGTTCATGCGCGATGGCGTTGCAATTCCGCCACTTGCCACCGACGAGACACGATGGCGGTACTTCACCATCATCGATGCTCCGGATTGGAAGCAGGTGGTCGTCACGCACATGAAGGGTGTCAACGGTCGATGGCGGCTTACGATCCGCGACGGCGATCCGGCCGATACGCTTGAACTTCGCGAGATGACCGTTGCCGCGGGAGACGATGCTTCAAAGGCGCCGCTTGTTGGAACTTTGACCTGCACGCGCGAGGGCGAGAAGAATCTCCGCATGACAGGTGAGATTGCGGGTGCGCGCGTTGAGGCTCTGTGTGCACGACGCGAGCCGCAGGACTTCTTGCTCATGAAGCGCGGATTTCATTGGGTGAACGAGGAGCCGTTCAATCGATGACGACGCAGAGCGCCGTGCGTGCGTGGTAGGCTTCGCGAGTGCGCTGCATCGATTGCGATTTCGACCTCCTGCGAACAACCGACGGGCGTTGCCCCGAGTGCGGTCGCGCGTTTGATCGCCACGATGTGGGGACATTTATTGGCGAAGGTCACATGCGCTGGGCGCGTCGCACGGCGGCTGGGCCGGGTTGGCCGATGTTCGCGCTCGCTGTCGTGCTCGGTGTGTTGGTACTGCAAACGGATTTCAGTCCGTCAGACAACTTCTCGGCGGGTCTGACGGCGCTGCTCGCGGGTCTCCTCGTCGGCGGCTTCTACCTCGTGCGACTGTTCGTGGCACTCGCGGCGCGTGCTGCGCTTCCGAAGCGTCGTCCGCGCGTGGTGCCGATTGCGCTGTGGCGATGGTTGACGCCGATCGCGATCGTGCTTGTGGCGTCGGCGCTCGTCGAGTTGCGTGTGCCGCAGATGGTGGCGTTTTGGCTTGATCGGTCGATTTTGGAATCGGTGGCGATGGGGCCTGCGATCGAGCCAAGTGTGTTCACCCCGATCGACGCATGGACTGGTCGCGTGACGAAGGGTGCCGTTTGGGACAACATGGAGGTGACAGGAATTGATCCCGCGGAGGGTTACGGCGCGAACTTCCCGCCTGGCTGGGGATGGGTTGTCGAGGATGGCAACATGCGCGGCATGCAGCGCGTTGACGGGATCGAGCAACCCGCACTTGTAAGAGTTGTTTCCGTATCGCTGCCGCGGCTTGCGATCTTCCCGATCGAAGGTTCGGGTTACGGCAGTTTCAGTTGTGCGGCGTGGGCGTATGCGCCCAGTGCGCCGGATGTGTTCTTTGTCTTGCCAGAAGATCGCGCGGATCTCGGTCCGGTTTTTCTCCGCTACAGCGGCGACTGGTTTGTGTCAGCGCGGTGGATTCGACCACTTGAGGATAGGGCACTTGAGGATCGGGCTGTATCCGCCGCTCAAACGCCGTGAGCAAGACAGGCCTCTCGCGCCGTGCAGGTATCACTCAAGAAACCGCGCGCGCTGCTCGGGCGTTGGAATCATGCACGCGTCATGACGACCGAACCAACGGTAGCGATTGCGAGCGATGACGCCGTACAGCCAATCGCGCAGCCCGCGCGGAACGAAGCGAAACACCGCAAACATCGGCCATGGAAACGGAAGTCGCGCTGCGATCGCAAGCGATGCGTCGGAGCGTTGCAGTACGCGACCATGTGCGATCACGATCACGCTGTCTGGCTCGGTTGATTGCGGCGGAGGCGCGCCGACACGCGCGCACTCGCGCGTGGCCGCCTCGCTTTCAAGAGCAGCGAAGCGAAAGTGTGCATCGCGATCACGCTTCAAAATGAACTGCACGGAGCGCGTGCAGAGTCCGCAGCGGCCGTCGAAGAGGACGATGGTTGGGGCGTGTTCCATCAAGAGATCTGCATCATGAGCGGCATGGAAACGGTGAAACTCCCGACGCGTTACTGCTCCGGTGCCGTCGTCTTCCAACTCTTCGGATCTGAGCCAAGCCGCGCGCCAATATCCGCAAGTTCGCTCATCGTTTCCTTCTTGAAGACGCCCTCGACCTTGGGCCGCCAATCGTCTGGAATCGCAAGCCAGCGCACTTCAATCGATCCATCGCCACGCTGCGTGACAGAGTCTGCGTGCGAGTAGAGATGGCGAAGTCCGGTCATCGTCGACGAGCGAATTGCAACTTCAACGCTGCGACCAAGGACATCAAGCCATGTGCGTTGCACGGTGCGCGCCGGCGAAACGGCTTGATTATTAAAGATGACCCAGTAACGCACTTTCAGCGGACCCGCATTGGGAAAGGCCTGTCGAAATCGATACGCCAATGAATCTTCGTAACGCACGGGTGCGCCATAGAGGATGTTCGAAGTTACGCCGCCGTCTGCGTACAGCGTTCCGTCGATTTCGCGCGGCGGGAAGACGCCCGGAATCCCAGCACTTGCCAGCATGATGAGGTGAAGTCGTTCGATGTCATTGGAGTCGACCGCACGCTTTGCCTCGGACGCGAGTTCGAATGCCTGCGCGCGTCCTTGATCGAGGTCGGTTGTGTTTACGACAAGCAAGCGTCCGCGTGCTCCCTCGGCGGCCATGCGCTCTGCGAAGGAGCGATCAACGGCGCTTCGTAACTCGCGTTCAAGTCCGGGCACTTCCGCCAGACTCGCGTTGTCTGGAAGCAGCGCGAGAATGCCGCGCGTGCGCACCCAATCAGGCTTCGGATTTCGATACAACTGCTCGCACGCGACAAGGTCATCTGGTGTGCCGAGGAACGCGAACGGCGCGATCAGCGCACCGGTGCTGACGCCGGTGACGACATCGAATTCTGGCATCGCGTCGGGGCCTTCAAGCGCCTTCCAACTGCGGAGGACCGCTGCGCCAAACGCGCCGTAGTCGCCGCCGCCCGAAAGAACCAACACATCGATCGTGCGATCTGCGTTTGGTCCAAACGCTGCGCGCATGAGCAGGGGAGCAGACTTTTCCGTGAGTTCCGCGCGCAGCGCGGCGCGCCGCTCGACGCCTTGTTCTGTGAGTTCGTGTGGGTCGACGATGGGGCGCTTCGTTGCGCAGGCAAGCAAAGCGGTGCTTGCGGAACTCAGCAAGGCACTCGCAAGAACAACGGAAAGCGCGCGTCGAAGCGGGTCGGAGAAGTGGAGGCCGGGCATAAGAAGAAGATATCCGCTGCCCGAGCAGGCACACGCAGATCAACGGGCACCGTGGCAGGGAATTCTGCCTCGTTTCTTACGCGCGCTGAAAGTCGTAGATCGAGCCGAGATCGAGGATTCGCGTGAGTTCGTCAAGCGCGTCGCGCGATTCACGAAGAAGCGCAGGATCAGCCAAGTCGGTTGCTGCGAGTTCGTCGCGATAGTGTCGCTCGACCCATGCGCGCAATTCGGCGAGTTTCGACGGTGTCGCAAAGGCCTGTGGATTGACGCGTGCCACATCTTGCGCAGCGAGCGGCACGCGAAGACGCAAACATGCAGGACCGCCGCCATTTCGCATGCTTTCGCGCACATCAAGAAAAATTGCGCGCGACAGCGGAATATGTGGATCGGCAATCAAGCGGTCGATGACGGCCTTGACGCGCGGACGCTCTGCGCACTCACTCGGGCAAACGAGCGCCATCGTTCCATCAGGAAGCGTCAGTAACTGACTGTTGAAGAGATAACTCTTCACGACTTCTTCAAGTCCGAGTTCGTCTGCGCCAACCTCTGCGATCACCAGCGAATCGCCCACGGTGTTCGTGAGTGCAGCGTAGGTTCCTTCGCGATCCTCGAAGGCCAACTCGTGGGTCAACAGGAGGTTTCCGTTCCCGACGGCGATGACATCGTTGTGAAAAACACCGGCATCGATCGCATCCGCGTTCTGTTGTGCGTAGATCGTGCGCTGCGGTGAGAGGAAGCCAAGTTGCGCAACGCGCATGCTTGCCGAGAGCGTTTGGCGTGCAGGAAATTTTTCAGGCTTGCGCGCCGCGTCTCTACTCGCGCCGTAGACGAAAAGATGCATGCCAACGACATCGCCACCGTTCTGCGTACTTGTGGTGAATCGCGTGTGATTGGCTGCCCCCTCATCGCCGAAATCTTCACGCGAATCGGTGGGAAATGCGTCGAAGACCTCAAAGCGCTCACGGTCTTGGAATGTGGCACGCAGCGCGCGCGCAGTGACTGGTGGCTCGATGGCGCGATGAAACATTTCGCGCAAATTTGCAGTGATGAAGTGCGTTCGTTGATCGCGCGCATCAATCGCGGGAATCACCGTCGCCGCGTTTGCGGTCCACATGGCGCTTGCGCTGGAAACGCGCGCGAGCAGCACCGGATCCACGCGCGCCACGCGCGCGAGCACCGCTTCATCGGTCGAGCCGTGCTCTTCCGGAACACCGAGCCCGCGCAATGTTGGAAGATGAGGGCGTTCGTGCGGTGGAAGAACGCCCTGCAACACGCCGAGCGCTGCAACGGCCTCCATCTTCGCAAGTCCTTGCAGCGCGGCGCGTCGCGGTGAACTGACTCTTCCTTGATTCGAGGCACTCGCGACATTGCCGTACGAAAGCCCCGCGTAATTGTGCGTCGGTCCGACGATGCCGTCGAAGTTGGCTTCGCAACTCAAACAAAGTTCGGTGTGTTGCGTTGCGTCAAGCATCACCAACGCTCCGATGCACTTTGCGGTGACAACGGCCAAGGCTGTGTGCGTCGACCATTGACGGTCGTGCCACCCTGAATCGTGTTTGGGATGAGATTCGCCAGAAAATCATGCGGGAAACACGGCGCTGGCTCTGTGAGCCCATCGAGTCGTGCCATGTCTTCCGCGCGAAGGTGCACAGCGCACGCAGCGAGGTTGTCGTCGAGTTGTTCCATCGTGCGCGCACCGAGAATCGTGCTGGTGACGCCTTGGCGCTCCATCACCCAGCGAAGCGCGATCTGTGCGGGAGTTACGCGTTTCCCTCCGATCGAGTGCGCCTCTGCGATCTCGCGAAGCGCGTCGATGAGCGAATAGGTCGACTCGATGAGGTACTTCGAATCAATTCGGACGCGAGTTGATCCTTCGTCCTTGGGTCTATTCTCACG
>JASGCF010000197.1 GCA_030054275.1 Limnohabitans sp.
TGAGGTAGCCCTCCATCTTGATGGGGGCAACCGACAAGCCTTTGTCTTTGATGAGTTTCGCAAGCGAACTTGCGAAGATGCCCTTGCCGAGTCCGCTCATCACGGTGCCAACGACCACGACAAACTTTGTCATGCCGCGTTGATAGCCGTGCGGAGCTGGCGAATGCCATTCCGTGCTCTCTTCGCTCTTTCCAAATTGTGAGAGGAAGCCGCAACCTTCTGGGGTTTCGGGATTGATTGGATCCGAGTGGGGCATTCCCGAATGTAGTCCGGAATGGTCCGAAAATGCAAGCCGGAATTTTGGCGAATTGCGGTTCTCGGCTCAGACGCGAGCGGAGGCACGCGCCGCATACCGCTCAACAAACACTGCGTATTGCTCAGGGGTGTCGATGCCCTGACTTTCCACCGTTCGAACTGCAACGGCGATCTGATGCCCGTGCTCGAGCACACGCAACTGCTCGAGGCTCTCGGTTTCTTCAAGCGGCGAGGGCGGCCATGCAACGAATTGCTGGAGGAAGGCCGTTCTGTAGGCATAGAGCCCGACATGCCGGAGCGGAGTTGCGCGTGGTTTACCCCCGAGGGAAGCGTCGCGGTGAAAGGGAATTGGCGCGCGCGAGAAGTACAGCGCGCGGCCATCGGCCCCAAGCACCACCTTCACCAGATTTGGGTTCTGCGGGTCTTCCGACGGCGACCAAGGCGTCGCAATCGTTGCGACATCTGCCCACGGTGACGCAAGCAGCAACTCCGTGGCAGCGTCGATGATCTCGGGTTCTATTTCTGGCTCGTCACCTTGGACATTGACAAAAATTTCGGCGGGTTCGCCAAGCAATCGGAGTTGATCTGCCACTTCAGCCAATCGGCTGGTTCCATTCGGATGATCTGTGCGGGTGAGGATCGCTCGACCGCCTGCGCGCTCGACCACCTCCACGATCCGTGGGTGATCTGCAGCCACAACCACTTCGTCAAGCGCGCGCGCTTTACGCGCCTGTTCAAGGACATGGACAACCAGTGGCGTTCCCGTTGCGTTCGCGAGCACCTTTTCAGGAAATCGCGATGACGCGAGCCGTGCTGGGATCACACCAACCACACGCGTGTGCCCGCTCACCCCGGCGTTTCCTTGAGCAGCGTGTCAATTTCCTTTCGCTTCGCACGAATGTCGCGATACGAAATGTCGCGTCGAACAATGGCAGAGCAAATGTCGCCAGCTTCGCGCGCGTGGTTGGCATTCTTCTCTGCGCGCGCAAGTTCCATCAGCGAGCACATGAGGTCGTACTTCACGGGCAACTCGCGGTCTGCTTCGCCCGCGCCGAGTGACTGGAGCGCCTCGCGGTACTCGCCGATCGCTTCACCGTGCCAACCTGAAGCAGCGAAGCATCGGCCAAGCATGTGCGTTGCCATGATGCGCAGTTTCGCTTCGTCCTTGCACGATTGGAACGCGGCCATCGCGTCCTCGTAGTTGCCAAGTTCAAACTCGACACGGCCGAGTTCTGCCTTGATAGAGCGATCCGTCGGGTAATTCCGCTGCTTTTCGCGAAGTTCGCGACCCTCAAGCGCAAGGAACTCCAAGCGAATGCGATCAAATTCAGCCTTCGCGGTTGCGTCCTCAGGATTCTTCTCGAGTTGGCGTTGCGCTGTATCGCGAACACGCCGCAGTTGCATGATGCGAATCTCGCCCGCCAGCATTTTGAAGCGATACTCGTTCAATCGCTCAAAGCCCTGCATGAAGATGCTGTAGGCCTCTTCTTCGGCTTCGGCTGTTGCCTTGCGACGAAGCAGTGTTCCGAGTTTTTGCACCGCATCTGCCGACATCGGGTTGTCCGAGTAGTCCTTGCGCGCGCGCTCAAGGTTTCGGGCCTCCGACTCTTCACTCGCCGCGATCGCTCCGGCGTCTTGCAGCGCTTGCTGCTTGGCTGCGTCTTTGATGTTCGAGCGAAGTCCGCCGTCTGTGCCAGGCGCTTTGTCGTAACCGCCTTGCTTGAGCGCGTGGCGCGCAGTGACTTCGCGAAGTTGATCAGAAAGCGCCGTGTCGGTTGGATCGAGTTGTTGCGCTTCCTTCAGCGAGGTGAGCGCTTGATCCCAGCAGTCGAGTGCTGCGAACGAGGCTTTCGCCTTGAGCCACATCGCCTTCGTTTGCTTCCCTTGTGCTCGAAGAATGTCCAAGAAACGCGGCGCCATGAGCGTCGCGAAGTCGATCATGCCGGCCTTCGCGGCCAAGTCCATCATGCGCAGCATCGAGTCGATATTGAGTGGATCGCGCCACCAAATGTACTCAGCCTGCACAAACTTATCGACGGGACTTGGTCCTTCGAGTTCCTTCAGGTTCTCTTTGGTTGCCGGTTTCCCGCCGGACTTCTTCAGTGCGGCTGCAACTTTCCACGCGTCATCGTGCTTCGCCGTGTTGTGTGGATCAAAGCGCAGGCCCTTCGCAAAGAGCATGAGGGCATATTCAAAGTTGCCCGTTTGGAAACTGGTCTTCGCATGATCGAAGAACCGCGCCGCTTTGTCTGGTTGCGCAACGAAGACATCAGACGCTGCAGCCTCCGCAGCTGTCTGGGCTGGCTTGTCTGAGGGCTGCTTTTTACCGAATGAGAAAAGACCCAATCCAAACTCCTGACGCTCGAGGTCGAGCCGCGAGGGAAATCCCGCGGCGGGGTCTGAGAGGGTATCGCATTTCCCAAGCCTTGGTCAATGCTTTTGACCTTCGTCGAGCCGTTTGATTTCTGGCGATAGCATGGGGGCATGGCTGTTTCGCGCGACATCGTGGTCCACCCCCATCCCGTCCTTCGAAAGAAGGCAAGCACCGTTGAGTCGATTGACGCACGCATCCGAGGCGTGGTTGAGGACATGCGTCGCATTGCGCGGGAACTCGACGGAATTGGCATCGCAGCACCGCAGGTCGGCGAGAGCCTGCGGATTTTCCTGACCTGCGCCCATGAGGGAGAGCCGGAGCGGGTGTTTATCAATCCGCGGCTCGAGATCTCGGGTGAGGGGGTACTGCACGACGAGGGCTGTCTGAGTCTGCCCGACATCCGCGGCGAAATTCTGCGTCCTGTTGCCGCACGCATTACAGCGCTCGATCTCGACGGGCAGGAATTTACGCTCGAGTCGAGTGCATTTCTTGCGCGCGTTTGGCAGCATGAGTTCGATCACCTCGAAGGCATCCTGATCATCGACCGGATGCGTCCGCTTGATCGTCTCGCGAATCGGCGCGCCATTCGCGATCTTGAGCGTGCAGCCGATCCGAGTCGGGGGCGTTGAATGCGCGTCGTCTTCTTCGGAAGCGGTGCCTTTGGCATTCCAACTTTGGAAGCGTTGGTGGCTGCGCATGAGGTCGCGTTGGTTGTTTCGCAGCCCGATCGTCCGGCAGGACGCGGAAAGGTGTTGACAGCCACTCCGCTTGCCGCGCGTGCCGTTGAACTTGGACTTCCGGTGATGAAGCCGCAGGATGTGAATGAGCGTGCGAGTCGCGACGCAATTCGTGCGCTTGGAGCTTCCGCGTGGGTGGTCATTGCGTTCGGGCAGAAACTCTCGCGCGAGTTGCTTGACGGTGTCTTCGCCATCAATCTGCACGGTTCGCTGTTGCCTGCGTATCGCGGCGCTGCACCGATCCAGCGCGCCGTCATGGATGGCTGCATCGAGACGGGTGTGAGCGTGATTTCGCTTGCGGAGCGGATGGATGCTGGACTTGTCTACGCGACGGCGCGATGTCCTATCGAACCTCGCGCCACATCGGATGAAGTGCACGATCAGTTGTCGCTGCTTGGACCTGCTGTGATCGAAAGTGTGCTCGCGCAACACGCGGCCGGAACGCTGGTTGGTGCGCAGCAGGACGAATCGAAGGCGACGCGCGCGCGAAAACTCTTGAAGGCCGAAGCGACCATTGATCTCGCGGGAATGGATGCGCGAACGGCTCGCGCTCGGATCAACGGGCTCAACTCTTGGCCGGGTTGCACTGTCCTGATCGGCGATGTTGCGGTGAAACTCCTTCGCGTCGAGGAAGTCGCAAGTGATAGGGCGGTTCACGCAGCGCCAGGGATTTTCGAATCCGGTGGCGTGATCGCGACCCGCTCCGGCGCCATTCAGGTGATCGAGATTCAGCCGATCGGGAAGCGGGCGATGCCGATCGCCGAGTTCCTCAGCGGCCGTGCACAACTCAGAGGTTGTCCCGTCAAGCCGATGCCAGCGGCGGCCGAATCACATTGAGAAAATCGTGGATGATCGCCGATAGATGAGACGGGCTCTAGCCCCTTCATCTATGGCGATCGACGACCGCGCGAGCACCCAACTTCTCTTTGACTTTGCAACGCCGTGTTCGGGATGTACGGGTGCTTTGTTGGGTGCCTCGTCGGGTGCCTCGTCGGGTGGGAATTCATCCACTTCCCAACCCGCTGCGTCACGGAATCCGTCGACGCGTGGGAAACGGCGAGGGGAAAGGCGAGGGGAAAGGCGAGGGGTGTTGCCTGCCCCAACCGTCGAAGGTGCGCCACGGCCGCCGCGCGGTATCGATCACGGCAAACCATCCCAACAGCGGCTCGATCGCATCGTGAAGGATGTACTTGCCCATCATCCGTTGCGGGTGAAGCGTTGGCGGAATTCTCTGTCTGGCGTTGCTGTGTTGCGGATTTATCGCGATGGACGGGAAGAGCGCACCATCGAAGCGCCGTACCCAACGAGCCCGTTGCGTCTGGCAATTTTCCTGCATGAAGTTGGGCATCATGTGCTTGGACTTGGCGTGCACCGACCGCGATGCCTCGAAGAGTATCTGGCGTGGCGATACGCAATGGACCAACTGGTAGAACTTGGTATTGCAGTGGACGGTCCGGTCGCGCGACGATTTGAGCGATCGATGGAGTACGCCGTTGGCAAGGCACTTCGCAGAGGCATTCGGAGACTTCCCGCGGAATTGATCAACTTTGCGCCTGAACCTGTGCGTCGCGCACTACACCCGCAGGCTGCGTGATCAAGACGCGCGCCATTCATACAACAAGCATTGCATCGCCATAGCTGTAGAAGCGATAGCGTTCGCGGACCGCCGTGCTGTACGCATGGCGCAAGAGTTCCATCCCGTTTCCGTGGGAATCGAGAAAGGCACCGACAAGGGCAAGAAGCGTTGACCGCGGAAGATGAAAGTTTGTGAGAAGCGCGTCCACATGCTGAAAGCGGTGGCCCGGTGCGATCAAGATGTTGGTGAGTCCGGCGTGCGCAGCGTCACCATCTGGAAGTGGTTTTGGAAGACTTTCAAGAGCACGAACCGTCGTTGTTCCAACCGCGATCAGGCGACTTGAGCCGTGAAGCCGGCTTGCGTGCATCATGCGCAACGCGCGAAGCGTTGGGGCGGGCACGCTGAAACTCTCGGTATGCATTGGGTGATCGCGAAGATCATCGACTTCAACAGGCTTGAAAGTGCCTGCGCCAACATGCAGGATGAGTTCGTGCGTGGGCACGCCTTGCGCTGCGATCTTGTCAAGAAGTTCCGTCGTGAAATGCAAGCCTGCTGTCGGTGCAGCAACACTGCCGCGTGCAGCATGATCCGCGTAGACGGTTTCGTACTCGGCGCGATCGTCATCGTCGTCAAGTGTGAGGCCCGCATCGCGCCGCGCTTT
The DNA here is from genome assembly GCA_030054275.1 of Limnohabitans sp. GTDB lineage: Bacteria > Planctomycetota > Phycisphaerae > Phycisphaerales > SM1A02 > QWPT01. The sequence continues at coordinate 5,604 of JASGCF010000197.1, forward strand.
GAGGATGTACGGTGGCAGCGGCGTGTGGCCTGATCGCTCGAGAATTTCGGCGATATCACCACCCTTCGCGCCAGCGTGGACGCGCACAATCCATGCTTCGCCGTCGCGTTCGATCAACTCCAGTGTGTCATCGGTCTCGTGTCCAGCGTGATGGATCATCGAGAGCACACTGCGAGCTTCAAATCGCTTTGCGTGCCGTAGCAGCATGCGCCAGTGAGACGGCGCTGCGCACGGTTCAAGTAATAAGCCTTCGGATGTCCGCCCGCTTGCTCGATCACGAACAAGAATGCGAGCTCGCAGCACGCTTGTTCGGTTGACGGCGAGTGCATCGCCATGTCGCAAGAACTGCGGTAGTGCACGAACAGTGGTGTGCGTCAGCGAGCCGCTCTTGCGATCAACAACCATCAATCGCGCAGCATCACGCGGATGCGCTGGTTCCGTTGCAACAAGCGACGGATCGAAGTCGTACTCAAGTTCGCTTGTGCGCATAAGGAGTACACGCCATCACTTCTTCCGCTGTTTAAACTTCGACTTGATGGAGGGCGTCGCGCTGGATCCCTTCATGGAAAGTCCTGGGAATCCGCCCATCCCGCCACCCATGCCGGGCATCCCGCCAGAACTTGCCATTTCACGGGCAGCCTTGATGCGCCCGGCCATACCACCGGATGCAAGATTTGCCGTCATTTTCTGCACCGCCTCAAACTGCGTGACCAGTCGGTTCACTTCGTTTGGAGTCGTGCCGGAGCCGGTTGAG
>JASGCF010000198.1 GCA_030054275.1 Limnohabitans sp.
GTGCTAGACCGCAGTCGTTCGATTCCACCACCGCTCCTTGATCAGTCGCGCAAATTTGCGACTGGATTGGTGGAGGAGAAGCAAGATCCGCTCGACCGTGTTGCGGCGGTCACCGTTGGGCGTGAGGCTGAAATCGCAGCGCAACCTGAGTCGCGCTCGATTATCCCAACAGACGAACATGCCGGCGATCGCGATGGCAGTCACTTGGCTGCGGGAATTCGCCAAGCGCTGTCGATTCTTCCAAGTGACACAGCGAAACGCATTGTGCTGCTGTCGGATGGCAACGAGAATCTCGGAAACGCACTCGCAGAAGCAGAGGTCGCACGCGCCAACGGCATTCCGATCGATGTTGTTCCGCTCGAATACAAGTCTGCGAATGAGGTGGTTTTCGAGAGTTTGAAAGCGCCGACCCGCGCGCGACCAGGACAAACCGCAGATCTGCGCATGCTGCTGCGAAGTCAAGGTCCAGCGCGCGGAACAGTCTTCTTGAAAGAGGGCGGTGTTCCGATTGATCTTGATCCTGATGCGCCAGGCGACGGATTACTTGTGGAACTCGACGCAGGGCCGCGCACGATTTCGCTGCCATTTCCTCTTGAAGGCGCCGGAACGCGGCGTTTCGAAGCCATTTTCGAGCCAGAAGACAACGCGCAAGATGCGATCCTTGAGAATAATCGCGCAACCGCAGTGACCTTTGTAGATGGCAACGGCGTGATTTTGGTGGTCGATCCGACCGAGGGCTTGGAGAGTGCGCCATTCGTTGATGCGCTTCGTAAGAGCGATTTGGAAGTGACGGTGGTTGCGCCCGAAGCGCTTTCGGCAGGCGGCGATTTCATCTCGGGCTTTGACGCTGTGGTTCTAGCGAATGTGCCACGCTGGACCATCGACGGCGAGACAGATCGCCTGCTGCGCGCGTATGTGCACGATCTCGGTGGTGGGCTCTTGATGCTCGGCGGCGACAAGAGTTTCGGCGCCGGTGGATGGATCGATCAGGAAGTTGCTTCGGTGCTTCCCGTGAAACTCGATCCGCCAGCAACGAGGCAAATGGTGCGCGGCGGTCTGGCACTCATCGTGCACTCGTGTGAAATGGCGCAAGGAAATTACTGGGCGCAGCAGGTTGCAATCGCTGCGATCGAAGCGCTCACGCGACTTGATTTGATTGGCATCATCACTTTTGTCAACGGTCCGCAGTGGTCGCTTCCGCTGCAAGAGGCTGGCGACAAAACAAAGCCGATCGCAGCGGCACGCTCGATGATCGTTGGTGACATGTTCGATTTCGAAGGCGCAGTGGCGATGGCCATCAAGAGCCTTGAGGAATCGAAGGCAGGTCAGCGACACATCATCATCATTTCAGATGGCGATCCTGCGCCACCGAGTAAAGCAACGCTTGATCGCGCGATTGCTTCGAAGATCACGATCACGACGGTGATGGTGTCTGGGCACGGCACCGCACAAGACTACGCCAACATGAAGTACACCGCCGAAATCACGGGCGGACGCTTCTACGAAGTGACAAACCCGAAGAACCTCCCGAAGATTTTTACGAAGGAAGCATCGGTCGTGTCGCGCAGTTTGCTGGTGGAGGGAGACTTCCAGCCAGCCGTTGCCCCGAGCACCTCTGGGCCGATCCGCGGTACGACGGGCGTACCACGGCTCTCGGGATATGTTCTCACGATTCCGCGCGACGGGCTTTCGCAAATCGAGATCGCGAATCAAACAGAAGAGGGACAAGATCCGATCTACGCATACTGGAATCACGGACTTGGCCGTTCGATTGCGTTTACATCCGATGCCGGTACGCGATGGACAAAGGGTTGGACAAGTTGGAGCGAGTATCGAGGTTTCTGGGAGCAAAGCGTTCGTTGGTTGCTGCGACCAGTTGTTCCAGCGAATGCGCAAGTGCGCACGCGTGTCGAGGGCGACAACGCCATCGTCGATCTTGAAGTCACAGACGCAAGCGGCGGGTTCGCCACAGGGCTTGATCCCACAGCACTGATGGTGCTCCCCAATGGTGTTTCGAAGTCGCTGAATGTGGTGCAGGTTGGACCTGGTCGTTGGCGCGCCGACTTTCCGGTCGCGGAAGCTGGTTCCTATCTCGTGAACTTCGGTCTCGGACTTGGTGGCGACGGACGACGCACAAGTGTGCAAGCATCTGTGAATGTGCCGTATCCCAAGGAGTTTCGCACGGTCGAAGACAATCGCGCGCTGCTTGAGCAAATTGCAGATCGCACGGGCGGTCGCGTGTTGAAACTTGGAAGTCCCATTGGTGTCGACGCGTTTCTGCGCGAGGGTTTGCCAGTACCTGAAAGCACGCGCCGCATGTGGGATTTGATGGCGATTCTTGCTGCGATTCTGTTCCTCTTGGATGTCGCAGTGCGACGAATCGCGATCGATTTCGTCGGCGCGCGACAATCGATGGCAGGAGCGATTGCAACGCGCACCGCCGGTGCGGGATCCATGGAAGCGTGGAAGAAGGCGCGGTCTCAATCGGGCTCGATATCGGGCGCGCAGCGCAGCACGAAAGATGTGTCTGCCGAGAAGGCGCGTGAGGTCATGCGCGAGACGCTTGAGAAGGGGCCAGCGCTTGATGTGCGCCAAGAGACGAGAGATGGCGGCGCTGCTCCGACACGCGGGCGTGGCGATGCAGCGTCTGCCTCGGGCGACAACGCGCGCGCAACTGGCGATGGGAAGAACCCAGACGACGAGAACACAACATCGCGATTGTTGCGCGCGAAGCGGCGTGCAACGGGTGGTGAGAGTGATGGTGCAAGTGGAGGATCGGGAGGTGGCGATGGCCGCTGACCCGATTGATCACGCTGCAGATGCACGCGCGCTTGATGGCGCTGGACTTGACGATGTTGCTGAAGCGCGTCGCAGGTGCGAAGCCTTTCGAACCATTTTCGCGCGCATGCGTGGCGAGATCGGCAAGGCGCTGGTTGGACAGCGCGAAGTGGTGGATCTTGCGTTGGTCACGCTGTTCGCTGACGGGCATCTGTTGCTCGAAGGTGTTCCTGGGCTCGGGAAGACGCTGCTGGTGCGGTCACTCGCTGCTGCAACAGGGCTTGGTTTCAGCCGCATTCAGTTCACGCCCGATGTGATGCCTGCTGATGTCACAGGCACTTCGATCCTCATGGAGGACGAGGCGACGGGGCGTCGCGAGATGCAGTTTCGCCCCGGTCCGTTGTTTGCGCAGTTGGTTCTCGCTGATGAAGTGAATCGAGCCAGCCCGAAGACGCAATCAGCGCTCCTTGAGGCGATGCAAGAGCGAAGCGTGACCGTCGGTGGTGAAACGCGTCGTCTTGGTCCGCCGTTCTTTGTGATGGCTACACAGAATCCAATCGAGCAAGAGGGCACATTTCCCTTGCCGGAAGCGCAGCTTGATCGATTCCTGCTGAAAGTGGTCGTGCCGCCGCCAGATCGCGAAACATTGCGAGAGGTGCTCGAGCGCACGACGAAAGCGGACTTGGTGATGCCATCGCAAGCGCTCGATGCGCGAACTGTTGTGGCGGCGCAGAAGTTGGCGCGGCGCATTCCGATGGCACCAGAGGTGCAAGACTGGATTGTGCGATTGGTGCTCGGCACGCATCCAGACGGTGAGCACTGTCCGGAAGAACTACGCAAGTACATCCGTATTGGCGCAAGTCCTCGCGCTGCGCAAGCGATCGCGACATGCTCGCGCGTCGTCGCACTGATGGCTGGGCGTTATGGCGTTTCATTCGATGATGTGCGTCGCATCGCTCGCGCTGCGTTACGCCATCGCATCCATCGATCATTCGAGGCGGAAGCCGACGGTGTGTCGAGCGATGAGATCGCGCGCAGACTTCTCACACTTGTTCCCACGATTGAACAGCCTGTTTTCCCCGCGAAAGGAGTCGTGCGACGATGAGCACGAAACCTTTGCGCAAACTTGATGACCTGCTTGATTCGCACTTGATGGCGCGACTCGATGGCATCGATGTGATGAGTCGGAAAATTTTCTCGGGCAAAATGCAAGGCGAGCGCCGCTCCCGCCGACGCGGACAAAGTGTCGAATTCGCAGACTTTCGCCCGTATGTACACGGCGACGACCTGCGCTTTGTCGATTGGAACATCTTTGGGCGTCTCGATCGCCTGTTCTTGAAGATGTTTCTTGAGGAGGAAGATCTTTCGCTCATCATCGCGATCGACGCAAGCGCATCGATGCGCACTGGTGATCCCGACACCTTCGATTATGCGAGGCGTGTTGCCATGGCACTGGCATATGTCGGTTTGACGAATCAGCATCGTGTATCGATGGTGTCCTTCTCTGCTGGGCGCATCGAGCGCGCGAGCAACATGCGTGGGCGTCGCAAAGCGGCCGACGCTGCGCAATGGTTGCTGCGGCAAGAGCCTGCGGGTGGCTCTGGCTTCGAGGAGGCAATGCGCTTGGTGGGCACAAGTCGCATTGGTCGCGGTGTGATGATCGTGCTGTCTGATTTCCTGTTTCCAGAGGGTTTCGAGAAGGGGCTCGGCATGGTGGCGGGTCGTGGTTTCGACCTCTTCGCGTTGCAGTTGCTTGCGCCGCAAACCGTGGATCCGACGCGCGAGGGTGGCGTTGCCGGCGATTTGGTGCTGGTTGACAGCGAAACTGGAACTGAGACTGAGGTGACGGTGACGCCGGAACTGGTTCGCATCTATCGCGAGCGACTTGATCGTCTCTGCGGTGCGCTTCGTTCCTATTGCACGCGGCGTGACATCGTGCACATGGTTGTTGAGACCTCAACGCCAGTCGATGTGCTGATGGTTGAATATCTGCGTCGACGAGGGCTTCTGCGATGAATGCAGGAAGCACAACTGCTGGCATGTTCGACACAACGTCGCAGTGGCCGGCGTTTCTCGCCGTGACTTGGGTGACGCCGCTTGCTGGAGCGATCTTGGGCGCAAGCATCTTGGCGCCTTTGGTTGCCTTGTGGTTTTTGAAGTTGCGTCGGAAGAAGCGCGTGGTGGGAAGCACGCTGTTGTGGACGCGGTCTTTGGCCGATCTCCGCGCGAATACGCCGTTTCAGCGCATTCGTTTCAGTTGGTTGTTGCTCCTGCAAATTCTCGCGGTCATTGCCATCGCCATGGCACTGGCGCAACCGGAAGCGGAAGGGTTTGGCGCGAGTGGCGGGCGTCATGTCATTCTGATCGATCGCTCCGCAAGCATGAATACGGTCGAAGAGAGTATGGACGGAGCCACGCGGCTCTCGCTTGCGAAAGATGCTGCGAAAGATCGTGTACGCGAACTCTTGGATGGCGGTTGGTTCAGCGCGCGTGCGTCCGAGGTGATGATCATTGCATTTGGTTCGCGCGCTGAGATCCGCGCGCCGTTCACCGATGCAGTGACGACCCTTGCGAGTGCCATCGACGCCATCACCCCGACCGATGAAGGAACAGCACTGGCCGATGCGTTGGCGTTGTCGCGCGCGTTTACCAGCGAACTCAATCGCAATGATGCGCGCGGTGAAATCGCGGAAACTCCTCTAGAGAAGCCTCCCGTGATCGAGTTGTACTCGGATGGTCGGATTTCCGATCTTGCCACCATTTCGCTCAAGCAAGGTGAGGGCATCCTGTACCACCAAGTGGGAACGGCGCAGCGGAATTTGGCTGTGGTGGCGATCAGTGCAGATCGTCCACCGGAGCAACCAGATCGCATTCAGGTGTTTGCGGCGGTGCTCAATCCGCGCGAAGAGCCTGCGAAGGCGTCGCTTCAATTGGCTGTGAATGGCACGGTGCGCGCGGTCACGCCAGAACCGATCGAGATTCCCGCAGCAGCCGAACGGGATGGCACATGGGTTCCGGGCCGCGCGCAAGTTGTGTTCCGACCGATCGAGCAACCAGCAAACGCCGCGATTGAAGTTGCGATTGTGGAAGATGATGCGCTTCGCGATGATGACGCTGCCTTGGTGGTTGTTCCGCCAGCCAAGCGGCTGTCGCTGTTACATGTTGGCGCTGGAGGCTTTCTGCTTCCGACCCTTTTGGAGGCGCTGCCGATTGAGCGATTTCGTTCGGTGAATTTGGCGGAGTTCGAAGCACTTGCCGAGTCGGGCGGAGTGACTTCGTTTGATGTCATCGTGCTTGATGGGGTTCAACCGAAGACGCTTCCGGCAGGTTGCTATCTCGTGCTTGGACCAACGCCTCCGATCGACGGCCTGCAGGCGTTTGGTGAACACCAAGGGGTGTATCCGCGACTCACGCGCGACGATCACCCGTTGTTCCGCATGGCGTCGATGGACGAACTCTTTGTCTCGAAACTCATCGCGGTGCAGCCAGACAAGCGATTCCAAGTGCTGGCTGAGTGTGCAGAGGGACCAATGATCCTTGCGCTTGATCGCACGGATCTTCATGTGGTGTA
>JASGCF010000199.1:0-2273 GCA_030054275.1 Limnohabitans sp.
AAGCAACTCGCGCTCAAAGCCCTCCTGATCGCCAGCGCGTCGCAAGAGCAGCGCAAAATCAAACGCAAGTCGAGCTGCCACACTTGGTCCAATTTTTGCAATCGATGACTGTGTCAGAAGCGCAGACAAGGTGGCGCTGCGTTCTTCAACCGTTTGCTTCTGTTCGACCAGCGCCAGCAACCGTCGCAAACGAATGACTTCGTCGTCAGGGTCGAGTTGCGTCAAACGCGCAAGTGCGCGTCGCACCAATGCTGCGGCCTCTGCATCGCCGTCTTCCATGGTGACACCGAAATCAAGTGCCACGCGCCAGATGAAGGGATTGTCTGGAGACAGCGTGACGGCCTGCTCGATCATCGCTTGGCCGCTCTCAAGCATTCCGAGAAAGACATATTCCCGTTGCAGCATGCTGCGGGCGCGTTGCGCAAAGGCTCGTGCCAATCGATCGTTGTAAAGCGCCACCATCTCAGCCGAGGGGGCCTGCGCCGAAGCCGTGGAGTTTGCTACGGCAGCGGCACCGCTTGTGGCGGCCGGCACGCCCTCCTGCGGATGACCGGACGGGTGCTCAAAGACGCGCAATGCGGCAAAAGCATCGCCGCGAACGCTGAGGAGCAGGACGGAAACAAGCGGAACTGGTGTGAAGACGGTCTTGAGGCGCATGAAGTGCTTCTTCCATCGGCATGTTGAGCGTCCGCGGTCGAACCTCGGTCAAAATCGGCGGGCGTCACGACTCGCAACCTGACTTTGGGCAGCGATTCCGGCCCCGTATTCGACTTTGTCGGGCGGGCCGACCTGTACTCAGCGTAGCCCCACATCGTTGACAGCCCGACCCTGTTGGATTAGCGTCCCGTGTTCTGGATTTGGCGGGGAAAGGCTGTCCGCCCCGAATCCGGAGTCTGAAGCACGGAATCGATCCTACATCGAGACTCCGCGTGGGTTCGCCCGTTCCGGCAGCCTTCAGATTTGTGTCTTCCGATTTGTGTCTTCAGATTTGTTGCTGCCCGACCTGTGCTCCTGATGTGGCCCGCGCAAACCGCGGACCAAATCCTAGGGCTTCCGACGAGACCTTCAGCGCCCGCGGCGCTTTGCCAGACTGGATTACGCCTTGATGACCCTTCGGACCACCCAGCGCCCCCTGCTCTCGACTCTCCTGCTGTCCGTCGCGTTGGGAATCAGTACGACGACCGGAGCGTTCGCTCAGTCATCGGGCGGTCTCGATCGCAGCATCTTGTCCTCTGGCGCTGCCCTGAGCGACGCGCAGAAGAAGAGTATTGCGACCTTCGGAGCGCCCTCCTTCGAGGCGATCAAGTCGAGCACCGACGGCAAGGCCTTGGATGACGCGCGAACTGCGCTGATTTCGCCTCTGCGCGACCCCTCCAGCACCGCTGCATTCCGTAAGGGCTACGGCACCGTACTCATCGCAGAACTCGGTCCGGTTGCGAAGGGTAAAGACCTGCGCCGCGCGCTCTTGGCCATGCAAATCATCCGGTTTGCGCGCTCTGCTGAGGCCTTTGATTTGCTCGTTGAGCGCGCAACGCCGGCGACCGAAGGCGATGCCGGCAAGCGCATCGCAGCCGCCTCGCTGCTCGTCGATGGCCTTGCGGAAGCCGATGTTCCAAACGCGTACTTTGAGGGCGCTGCGCGCCGTCTGCGTGACGCCGCAACCGCCGAAAGTGATTGGCGTGCGCTGCAACAGAAGTTGCTGGCGATCAGCATCGCTGCGACTCGCAAAGATCTTCCGGCGGAGAGTTCGCGCAACATTCGGCGCATGCAGGTGGAAGCACTTTCGGCGGTCGCGAAGGCGATCCGCGCCTCCAGCAAAGCCGATACCCGTGCACTTGCCGTGCAGCGCATTCTCATTGGCGTGCGCAACGACATGCTGCAAATGCCGCAGGCCGACCGCTCTGCGTTCGGGAAGGCATTGGCGCCGATGCTTGGCGAACTTCTCGCGGCTGCTTCAGCGCAATGGACCAGCGCGCATGACAACGCAGAGCTCAAGGCGTCGTATGGCTCGCTGTCGAACGCGTGCGAAGTGCTGCTTCGTCTTGTTGATCGCGCGGAGCGCCCCGCTGCCTATGCAGGCTCGAAGCCGGACGCGGATGCGCGCGTGTTGGCGCCAGCGTGGGACAGCAGCGACAAGGCGAAGTTTGACGCAGAAGTGAAGCGTTGGACCGACATCTTGGGTGCGGCCCCGTACAAGGGTTGAGCGCGACTAAGTTTGAGCGCTCGCGACTGAGCAGCCTGATGAAGCCGCGCTTCATGTGGCCGCTTTCGCT
>JASGCF010000199.1:2373-6327 GCA_030054275.1 Limnohabitans sp.
GCGCCAAAGGTCGCCGCAGCAGCGGCGACCGCGAAAGGAACAAGCGCTCGCGACTGAGCAGCCTGATGAAGCCGCGCTTCATGTGGCCGCTTTCGCTCGCTCTGGCGTGCATTGCGCCAAAGGTCGCCGCAGCAGCGGCGACCGCGAAAGGAACAAGCGCTCGCGACTCGCTCGCTTTGGCGTGCATCGCACCCAAAGTCGCCGCCGCAGCGGCGGGCTGTCGTGAAGTCCGTCGAAGCGCCGCGCCGTAGCCCACCCCACCGCGTATCCTCCGCGCCGTGCGACTTCTCGCTCCGATCGCTCTCCTTGTCATCGCGCTGGTCGCTGCGATTTCGCTCGATCGACCGCTGCCACCGGCAGACCTCGTCATCATTGAGCGTTCAGACTGCTATACGCTCGACCCGCAGCGCATGAGCTACCAGCACGAGCTTCGCCGCGCGCGCGTGCTCTACGAAACGCTTGTCAATCTGCGCGCCTCCGACTGCGCCATCGTGCCGGGCGTCGCCGAGCGTTGGAGCGTCTCCGATGACGGTCGCACCTATACCTTTCGATTGCGCGACAACGCGCGTTGGTCCAACGGCGAACGCGTTCGCAGTGCAGATTTCGCCTACGCATGGCAACGCGCGATGCTGCCCGACAGCGCTTGTGATTACTCGCAACTGTTCTGGTCCATCGAAGGTGCTGAAAAGTTTTTCCAAACGCGCGCTGCACTGCTTGCGAATCACGCAGTAAAAGCCAAGGAGCGCGCGCCAACCCTCCAGGATGCCGAGCAACTCTGGGCAGAAACCCAGCAGGCGTTTCGTGATCAAGTTGGCATCGAAACTCCAGACGACCGCACCTTCGTCGTACGGCTTACAAAACCGCTTGCGTACTTCCTCGACCTTTGTGCGTTCCCGTGTTTCGCTCCAGTGCATACGCAGACAGTCGAGGAATGCGTCTCACTCGAACCAGAGACAGGTCGTTTGCTGCAGCGTCACGAGTGGACGAAGCCCGGCCGCATTGTGACGAACGGCGCGTATGTGCCGACAGTGTGGCGATACAAACGAGACATGCGCCTCGAACGCAATCCGTACTACTGGAATCGCGACGCTGTCATCGCGCAGACCATTGATTGCCGCACGATTGAAAATCCAAACACGGGCGTGTTGAGCTTTCTTTCGGGCGGCGCGGACTGGCTCACCGACCTTGGACCCGAATACAAAACGGAAATGCTGGCCGAGCGGCGCGCATATCTCGAGCGATTTCGCGGAGAAATCGAAGCAGGCCTTGCGCTCGGTCGTGATGCAGATGACATCGTTGCCGAACTGCCACCGCCCGCAGCGGGTGAACGCCGCGATCTCCGCGGATTCGACGCATTCGGAACCGACTTCTTCAGTTTCAACTGCAGGCCCACACTTGCGGGCGGGCGGGTGAATCCGTTCCACGACGCACGCGTGCGACGCGCATTCGCATTGGCTGTCGACAAGCAACAACTCATCGATCGCGTCACGCGACTGAATGAACGCGTTGCATCCACACTCGTTCCGCCTGGGTCTATTCCTGGTTACCCCGATGTGCGCGGACTTGGTTTCGATCCGACACGCGCACGCGAAGAATTGCAGTCCGCCGGCTACGAAGATCGCGACGGCGACGGCATTGTTGAAAACGCGCAAGGCGAACGCTTTCCAACCGTCGACATTCTGTATTCAACGGCAAGCCCGCGATATCAGAATCTTGCGCTTGCGATGCGCGACATGTGGCGGCGCGAACTGAAAGTCGACGCGGAGTGTCGCGGCAAAGACTCGAAGCTCTACAAAGAAGATCTCAAGAAAGGCAACTTCATGATCGCGCGTGGTGGCTGGTACGGCGACTACGGCGATCCAACCACATGGCTTGATCTACAAAAGACTGGCAACGGGAACAACGACCGCGGCTACTCCAATCCGCGCCTTGATGAGATGCTTGAAGCCGCTTCCAACGAAGTCGACCCAGCGAAGCGGTTGGCAATGCTTGCGGATTGCGAACAGTGGCTTTTCACCGAGGAAATGCCTGTGCTTCCGCTGTGTACCTATGTGACCGTCTACATGTACGACGCGTCGAAATTGAAGGGTATCAGTGGTCATCCACGACTCGAACAAGATCTATCGACACTTGGACGCCGCGCACCATCGACCGAGACCCAAGAACACGATGCATCCGAAACACTGCCGAAAGCGGGACTCCCATGAGTGCAACCGCGAGCACGCAGCAGGACTCGGTGCTTGGGCTTCTTGTTCGCCGACTGCTGCAATTGCCGCTCATCGTGCTTGTGGTCTACACGATCACATTCATGCTTGCGTGGAGCATTCCTGGAAATCCGCTTGAGAATCCAGAAGGTCGACGGCCACCAGCAGAGATCGTGGAAGCCATGCGCAAGCAATACAGGCTTGATGATCCAGTCGCCTTCTATTTCGACTACCTCGGGAAAGCGTCGGGTGTTTCGTATGTGCTCGGACGGCATGATCGACCGTTTGACCTTGGCCCATCGCTCAAGCAACCGGATTGGAATGTGAATGAGATCCTTGCGACAGGATTACCTGTCTCGATCACACTTGGTCTCTCTGCGATGCTGATCGCGTTGGTGATTGGACTCACAGCCGGACTTGTCGGCGGGTTGAAGCCCGGATCGCCTGCAGACTTTGCAACGCAACTGCTCGCGATCGCAGGAATCAGTTTGCCGAGCTTTGTCATCGGTAGTGCGATCTTGATGTTTTTCGCTGTAAAAATGGGCTTTCCCGCCATTGGATGGGGCGGCGCGAGTGTGCGCGAGAGTTTGATTCGCGCGTTCTTTCCTGCGTTCACGCTGTCGTTACCATTCGCTGCGTACATCTCACGACTCGTTCGCTTTGGAATGATCGAGGAGATGTCCGCAGATCACATTCGCACGGCGCGCGCAAAGGGTTTACCGCGTTGGAAAGTTGCGCTGAAGCACGCGCTCAAGAATGCGTTCTTACCCGTCTTGTCGTATCTCGGCCCAGCAACAGCGGTCGCGCTGACTGGCTCATTCGTCGTTGAAAAAGTGTTCGCAGTGCCCGGTGTAGGACAGCACTTTGTCGATGGTGTGCTTGGGAAAGACATCACGCTTGTGATGGGCGTGGTGCTTGTCTACTCAACCCTCATGGTTGTGCTGAACCTTGTGGTCGATGTGCTTTATCGATTTGTAGATCCAAGACTCGCCTGAGGCGCTGGGTCGTTCGGATCGTTGGCGGAGTTCGTCGCCCGCTCTCGCACTTTCTCAAGAAGGATTCGCTCAAGCCGCTCATCGCGCGCGATCGGTGTCCATGTCGAACGATCGCGTGGCGCGCCAGGTGCGGCAAGCGGCTTCTCAAGCGTCACATCGCGCGAGTAACTTCCCATCGAGCGCGTGTACGCCGGACCTTGATGGCCTGGCTGAAACTGGCGCTCCACACTCACCGAGACACGCAACTCAAGGTCTGCTGACGCGCGCGCGAGATCCGCTCCGCTACCACGCTCAGAGCCGGGCAACACAGGACCTGCGAGCGGCGCGGAGCCTTCGGGCGCGATGGGGCGAAATCCAGAAGGCACAAACTCAAAGCGAGCCCGTCGGCGCTCGAAACCGAAGGTGCCCTCGATGACCTCGGTGAAGGTGAGTTCCTTCCACGCCCATGGCTCGACCACGGAACCCGCAAGACGCGGCTCGGTTTCGATCGTGCCGCTTGCGCGATCCGAAAGTTCGGGGGCAAGGCCTTCCGCGCGAGCGACCTCGCTTGCAGCGAGGAAATAGCGTTCATACTCACCCTTTGGAACCGCCAGATAACTCTCTTGCGTGCTGTCAGCAGCGCAACCAGGAACGCCAACCGTGATCAGCGCCCAAAGGGCAGCGCAGGGACGACAGACCATGCTGGTGCGCTTCTGCAAACGAGAGATCAACTCCATGCGGCGAGTGTACACCACACGCGTCCGATACTGCACTTG
>JASGCF010000200.1 GCA_030054275.1 Limnohabitans sp.
CTTCTCAACCATTTCACCGCAACCGCAAACGGTTCCCAAGGCAATCGCGGCGAGCGACCACAGTGAAGTTCGTGCGTGGCGAATCATGCGAGAACCATCGCCGGCGACGCAATCGCGCGAGCGGTGAACGCGAGAAGATGGTGATGCGTGACGCGGCATTCGAATCAGAACAGGGAAACAGCGAGGAAGCAGCGAGGAAGCAACGAGCGGCGTACGAGGAGATGTCTCCATCACACACATCGACCCGCGAAATGGATCAACCCGAGACATACACCAACCCGAGACATGAGCGCTGCAGGACTCGAACCTGCGACCACCGCCGTGTAATGGCGGTGCTCTAACCAACTGAGCTAAGCGCCCGAGGAGTTGGGAAAGATATCACGATCTCTCGCCCTGTCGTGCGGCTTCGCGTAACTTCGTGCGGATTCGACGTTTGCGACGAAGCGATCGAATCGGACGCGATTCGCGCCGTCTCGGCGTGACTCGCCGAATCACGCGGTTTTGTGCGCCTACTGCTACCGTTACTGCTACCACGCAAGCGGGCGTGCTCGCAACTGGCTTATTTCAAGCCGAATCCGGCATAGGCTCTTAGTCAACTGAGCTAAGCGCCTGAGGCTCCGAAGTGGAACGCTTTTTGGCGCTGATTCATGGACTTCGAGTTGCGGCGAACCCATGAAAGCCACGCTCTCGGCGCGAATCTGCGCGTGATTCGTGGGCAGAACTCTGTACGAAGTCGTGCATCGCATCGACCGCACCGGATATTGTTCTCGCCCCGTGTCCGACCTTCCTGAAGAATCTCCCGTGCAACCGCCTCTTGCGTCGGTCTTGGGTGGCTTCTTTGCCAAACTCGACGAGGTGCTGCTCTGCGACCGGCGGACGCTGCGTGCGCGCCTCGGAGGGCTTGAGAAGGCGATTCGGCAGGGAAAAGTGCCCGATCCGCGCGTGGTCGCACAGGTTGCAGATGCGATCGAACAATCCATCGCTGCGCGGGTCGCGCGAAAGTCGCGCGTTCCGAGCATCTCCTATCCAACCGAATTGCCATTTGCTGCAGCGGTGCCCGTGTTACGCGAAGCACTGCTGTCGTCGCAAGTGGTCGTGGTGGCAGGCGAGACGGGCTCGGGTAAGTCGACGCAATTGCCAAAGTTGTGTCTTGAGATTGGTCGCGGCATCGAAGGGCGTATCGCGCACACGCAGCCTCGACGCATCGCCGCGCGCAGCGTTGCGCGCCGCATTGCAGACGAACTTGGTGTGCGCGTGGGCGGTGTTGTGGGCGTGAAAGTGCGTTTCGGGGATGAAACAGGCCCAGACACGATGGTGAAGGTGCTCACAGACGGCATGCTGCTCGCCGAAACGCGCGCAGATCCGCGGCTTGATGCCTACGACACCGTGATCGTGGATGAAGCACATGAGCGAAGTTTGAATATCGATTTTTTGCTCGGATATCTGCGCAAACTTGTTGTTCGTCGGCCGGATCTCAAAGTGATCCTCACCAGCGCGACCATCGATGTCGAGCGACTTTCGGCCCATTTTGGTCGATGTCCCGTTGTCGAAATTCCGGGGCGATCCTACGAGATCGAGCAGTGGTATCGAGCACCAGAGATCGCGGATCTCGACGAAGAAGATCCGAGGTTTCTTGAAAATCTGGCTCGATCGATCGACGAAGTGGATCGCGCGTTCGTCGAGCGCGGTGCGGCCACAACGCCCGACATCTTGGTGTTTCTGTCAGGCGAGCGCGAGATTCGTGAAGCAGCCTCACATCTCACTGGCCACTTTCGTGGACATGCGTCTCTCACACATTCGCGCACCGAGATCCTGCCGTTGTTCGCACGGCAATCGCTCGAAGAGCAAGAACGAATCTTTTCACCAAACGCGAATCGACGCATTGTGCTCGCTACAAATGTCGCCGAAACATCGCTCACGGTGCCACGCATTCATGCAGTGATTGACGCTGGTTTCGCGCGCATTCTGCGATACAGCGCGCGCGCTCGGGTGCAGCGTCTACCGATTGAACCGATCTCGCAAGCAAGCGCCAGACAGCGAGCGGGACGAGCAGGCCGCGTCTGTGCGGGTATCGCAGTGCGGCTTTATTCCGAAGATGATTTTCAAGCGCGACCTGCGTACACACAGCCCGAGATTTTGCGCACCAATCTCGCGAGTGTGATTCTGCAAATGGAAGCGTTGCGACTCGGCAAAGCCGAGGACTTTCCATTCGTCGATCCGCCTGGTGCACGGCAACTTGCAGATGCACGCGCAACGCTCGTCGAACTCGGCGCATCCACTGCAGAGGGAAGGCTCACCAAGATTGGTGAGTCGATGAGCCACTTTCCACTCGATCCGCGACTCTCGCGCATGTTGCTTGCCTCGGTCGATGAGCACTGCACCAATGATGTACTGGTGGTTGCTGCGGGTTTGGCCGTACAAGATCCACGCATTCGCCTTCATGAGCACCGTGACGCAGCGGATCTGGCGCACCTGCGCTTCTCGCATCCGTCAAGCGACTTTCTTTCGTTCCTCCGCATGTGGCGGGTTTTCCGCAGCGAAACAGCAGAACTGGGTTCCTCTGCGCGACGGAAGTGGTGCGAGCGACATTTCCTATCACATCAGCGATTGCGCGAATGGGTCGATACCGTTGCACAGTTGCGCGAGGTGTTTCGCGAACACTTCGGTGTGAAAATCGGCGATGTGAGTGAGGGTGGCGATGACGCGGGTGGCGATGACGCCGGTGCGAGCGGACGGTTCCATCGCGCGGTACTCGCTGGATTTGTTTCGCATGTTGGTGCGCGCACGGAGAAAGGCGAATATCGAGGCCCGACTGGTGCGCTCTTTCAGATTCATCCCTCCAGCGGTTTGGTGCGTCGCGCACCGCAGTGGTTGGTCGCAGCGGAATTGGTCGAGACAACACGGAGATACGCGAGAATCTGTGCGCGTGTACAGCCGGAGTGGATCGCACGCGTTGCGCCGCACATGGTGACACGCACGCAGTTTGATCCACTCTTTGTGCCGGAAACTGGTCAGGTGAGTGGATGGGAACGCTCAAGTTACGGCGAACTTGTGGTGGTTGCCAAGCGGCGAATTCCATGGACTCCTGTCGACCCCACAAGCGCTCGTGCGATTTTCATTCAGGAAGGCCTTGTTGGATACGCCGTACGCACCGACGGTGAGTTTCTTCAGAAAAATCGCGTCTTGCGCGAGGCTCTTGAAGAAGAAGAGGCGCGCGGTCGTCGCAGGGGACAACTGCTTGAAGAGGACGCAGCATTCGCGTTCTACGACCGTCGACTTCCCGAGGATGTGCGCTCGACTCCAGCTTTTGAGCGATGGCGTCGAGAAGCCGAGAAGCGTGATCCGAATGTACTGCTCATGCGAGAAGATGATCTGTTGCGCGATGACGCGCCTCGCGCAGAGGCGCATCTCTATCCGCGATCGGTCGCGCTTGAGGCACTTGATGTGCCGCTGGTGTACACACACGATCCGGAATCCGAGAAAGATGGTGTGACAGCACGCATTCCGATTGAAGCATTGGGCTTGGTCGATCCACACGCATTTGAGTGGCTGGTCGAGGGCCGATTTCTTGAGAAGATTGATGCGTTGATTCGCTCGCTTCCGAAGCATTTGCGCGTGCGACTTTTTCCAGTCGATGAGGTTGCGCAAGGTGCTGTAGAAGCGCTTGAGTTTGGAAAGGGATCATTGCTCGCGAAACTTGCGCGACATCTCTCGAGCGTCGCGGGTACGAAAGTCGAGCCGAGTGACTTTCGCCTTGATCTCGTACCGAACGATTTACGCATGCGATTTGAAGTGGTCGACGCGAGCGGGGAGGTGCTTGGCGCTGGCCGAAATCTGCAGCAACTCGCCGCAAAGTTCGCTGCGATGTCTCGCGAGCGTCTTGGAAAGAGTGTTGATCGATCGCGTGACCCGGTCGCGCTGCTTGAGCGTGAAGCATTGCGTGAGATGCCCGCAACTTTGCTTCCAACCGAGATGCACTATGTTCGCGCTGGAATCACCCTGACGGGCTTTCCGGCGCTCGTGCTTGAGCGTGCAGTACTTGGGAACAACAAAACTCTTGGTGTAGGTGATGGTAAAAGTGACGGCTTGCGCGTTGCGCTGCGTGTACTTGATGTGCGCAGAAGTGCTTTGCGTGAGCACGCCGCGGCTGTTGGATATCTGGCGGCGCGCGAACTTCGCGACGCGGTGGCGCACCATGTTGGATATCACCCGCTCTGTGAAAGTCTCACATTGCTTGCTGAACGAGCTGGCATCAACGCGTCGCTTGTTTCAAAGCACGCCGCACACGACGAACTTGCACGCGTGCCGAGTTTGGATCATTCTGGCGGTGATGATTTGATTCACGCGCTTGCACGCATGGTCGCGATGCAGGCGT
This sequence comes from Limnohabitans sp., assembly GCA_030054275.1. Lineage (GTDB taxonomy): Bacteria > Planctomycetota > Phycisphaerae > Phycisphaerales > SM1A02 > QWPT01. The sequence goes on from JASGCF010000200.1 coordinate 4,376, forward strand.
GCGCAGATCTTGATGCAGTGCCGCGCGAACCCAAAGCGTTCTATGCGCTTGTTCGTGGACTTGAGCCGCACCTCGCAGACCTTGTTGGTCATGTTGTTCGCGCGCTGCATGCGATTTTGGTCGATGCAGAAACGATCATTGCCTTGACGGTTGGAGTCAAACCGAACGCTGTAGGTACTTCCAAAGAGCGGATTCTTGCGAGGCTTGGCGCGATCTTGGCGGGAGGTTCACAAGTTGGCGCGCTTGAGGGCATTTTGCGCGCGGATCGCGACGAACTCTCGCAGTGCATGCGGCTCGTCGAGATGTTGCGCGAACGCCTTGAACGACTGCGCGCTTCTGGTGCTGCACGCGATGCACTTCTTGATGCTGAACTTGATCCGCTGCGGGCGCGCGTGCGAACGGCACTCGCACATCCCACGATTGCGTGGCGAGCGGCGCTGGCCATCGAACGACTTCTCGATGAGATTGAAATCAGCCGATTTGCCCCGAAAATGCAGCGCGCGTTTCCGGCGAGTGAGAAGCGACTCGCTGCACTCCTCGGTGACGAAACGGCCTCGAGTTAGAAGCCGTAGGGCCTGAATTTCTCGAGAATGCCCAACTCCTCTGAGTGCAGAATGCCACGGTTTGTGCCGAGGCGACTTGCTGCAGGAGAATCGATGAGCGAACTCGAATCTGCTGGCGAAATTTGGAAGAGCACTTTCCAGTCGAATTCCCGCATCGCGGCGCGATCAAAGGCCCGCTGCAACGAAGCGAGCGTGTCACACACGACAAGGGTATGTACGCCAGTGACTGGGCCGTCGCGCACAATGCCAGCAAGCAACTTGTCTGCAGACGGAGGCGCGTCGCTTGCACCAAACGAGAAATCATCTTCATTTCGGCGCAACATGCGGTACCGCTGTAGGTGATGCACCAAGATGAAGCGTCGCGAGCGGCCGGATTCATCTGCGCGCTCGACGACATCCGCTGCGATCTCGGCAAGCTTTGCTTCAACCTCGCGATAGGCCACAAAGTTCGCTGTGATCCCGCGATCTCGCGCGAATCGTTCGAGTGCGCCATGCTCTGGTGCGTCCGCCGGGACTCCGTCAAAGACATCGATGATTGCGCCAGGAGTCTCGGCTGCGATCGAAGCAAGCATTGCTGCAGCCGTCGCGACCGACTGATCATCGCGAGGGCTGATTGCAGCCACATTCGCGCCCGCTGCGCGCGCGAGTCGCGCGCATGTTGGATCTTTGATCGCGACAGCTTCGCCAACCCAGACACGCACATTTCCGCGAGGATCTGATGCGAGATGTCTCTTGATTCCAGGATGAAGTGACATCGGTGCGCGGGCGTCACCTTCGAAGACAATCCGTGGGAGTTTGTCGAAGCGCCCCTTTGCGTTCGACTCGACGCGGTCAAGCCAATCGTCTCGTCGCTCATCGGGCAAGTACGCAACTTGAAATGGAGAATTGCCCTCGATGCGACCACCGGCGTCGTTGTAAATCGCCTCACCTGGACGCGATAGGAGGCGCGCCGCAAGATTTTCATCAGAGAGAATGAGTTGCGAATCGGCCTCACTGCATTGCAACGCAATACGCACGCCCATTTGACCCATCGTGCTGCGCGCGAGAGAGTACGCACCGCCGAGCGTCTGTGAACCAAGCAGCGCGTGCATTCCGAACGCGCGGCCCTGTCGCACCAGTCGATCAAGCAGCATCGACGCGCCTTGTGACACACGATCGTCGTCGAGAAAGAACTCTTGAAACTCGTCGATCACAAGCAAAATGCGGGGCATGCGCGTCTCGGGTCGCGCTGCACGGAAACTCGCGATGTCCTGTACACCTGCGTCTCGGAAAAGTTCACCACGACGCGAGAGTTCAGCATCGAGCCCCTCAAGCACCGAAAGCCCGAATTCACGATCAGATTCGATCGCAACCGCGCGGGCATGAGGAAGTGCGTGTTCCG
>JASGCF010000201.1 GCA_030054275.1 Limnohabitans sp.
GCAACTTGCTCAAACTTTGCTTCGGAAAGGCGCGCCCCATTCGACTCCTTGAGGCAGGTGAGTTTGGGTTCAGCCCCTTCAGTTACGGGCACGCGGTGAATAGTTTTCCAAGCGGACACGCGACCACCTTTGGCGCACTTGCCATGATGTTTGCGCTGCTTTTCCCGAGGTTTTGGGTTGCGTTTCTCGTGATCGGCGCCGCTGGCGCATCCACGCGCGCTCTCATTCACGCGCACTATGTGAGTGATGTCTGTGCGGGATATGTGCTTGGCATGGTGTGCGCACTGTTGGTGTTCGCGGTGTGGCGGCGTTGGTGGCCAACGAGCGTGCCTGTGCGTTTCGTATGAGTTCGTTGTCTTCGCCGCGGCCTTTGGCGCAGTGCACGCCAAAGCGAGCAACCTGCGGCGGCGACCTTTGGCGTCATGCACGCCAGAGCGAGCAAGTTGCGAGCGCTCAAGCCACGATACGCCCGCCGCATTCGCCAGGCTCGAAGAGATGCGCATGCGCTGCGTCAAACGCAATTCCCGCAGCCTCGCCTTCGCGCAACGCGCGCGTTGCATCGGCGTCGAGTCGCGCGACCACGCGTCCCCACGGCGAATCAAGCGCCACATCGGTGCGATCGCCGAGCCGCTCGATCGCCGCGATCGACGCGGAGACACTTGAGGGCGCATTCGGTGCCACGAGTCGCACGCGATCAGGCCGGAATCCAAGCGCAGACGCGCGGTCGCCAAGACGCGCATGCTCGGCACCGAGCGCGACCGAAACCCCGTTGGCCACGAAGGCGCCAGCCTTCAGATGTCCGTCGACGATGTTCATGGGTGGCGTGCCGATGAAGCCTGCTACGAAGCGATTTGCAGGATTTTCATAGCATTCCTGCGCACTCGCATTCTGCTGGATACGCCCCTTGTGCATCACGACAAGGCGATCGGCGAGTGTCATCGCCTCTTCTTGGTCGTGTGTGACATACACAATCGTCGCAGCAAGCCGACGATGCAACATGCGCAATTCGGTGCGAGTTTCAATGCGCAACCGCGCGTCGAGGTTGGAAAGCGGCTCGTCGAAGAGAAAGACCTTCGGGTCGCGTGCAATCGCGCGACCCACGGCGACGCGCTGACGCTGGCCACCAGAAAGTTCCCGCGGATAGCGATGGAGGAGGGCGTCGAGGCCGAGTGTCTTCGAGACCTCGGCAACTCGTGCGCGAATCACAGCCGATTCCTCGCCGCGCGCAGTGCCTGCACCTGTGAGCGCTGCGACCAACGCGTTTCGATGTGTGCGCCGCGTCTCCAAACCAAACGCCACATTCTCAGCGACCGTGAGGTGCGGATAGAGCGCGTAGTTCTGAAACACGAATGCGATGTCACGATCTTTCGCGGGCACATCGTTCACCATCCGCCCATCGATCTCAAGTACACCCTCGGAGATCTCTTCCAAGCCCGCAATCATGCGAAGGGTCGTGCTCTTTCCGCAGCCGGATGGCCCGACGAGTACGCAAAACTCGCCGTCTTGAATGGCAAGATCAACGGCTTCCACAGCACGAAAGTGCACGCCTCGTTCGCCTGCATAAACCTTACCGACTTTGGTGAGTTGCACAGTAGCCATCGTGGAGACCTCAGCCCTTCACACCGCCCCGCGCCAAACCTTCGATGAAAGTTCTCTGCGCTGCGAGGAAAAGAATGATGCAGGGAATCATGGTGAGCATCGACATGGCCATCAAAAGATGAACATTGTTGATGCCTGGATATTGACCCTTGAAACTGTTGAGTGTGACGGCCAGCGTCATCGATTCCGGCGCGTGAAGATAAATCAGTGGCGTCATGAAATCATTCCATGTGCCAATGAAGGTGAACACAGCGCAAATCGCAGTCACCGGTCGACACAGCGGCAACATGATGCGCCACCAAATGGCAAGGTGGCCGAGTCCATCAATTCGCGCAGCTTCAACCAACGACTCGGGAATCTGCGCAATGAATTGGCGATACATGAAGATGAAAAAGGCGTTCCCGAAAAACGCGGGCACCACAAGTGGCAAGATGGAATCAATCCATCCAAACGATCGGAAGACAAGAAACAACGGAATCATCGTCACTTGTCCGGGCAGCATCATCGTGCCCAGCATGATGAGAAAGAGCGGCGTATTGCCGCGAAATCGGAATCGCGCGAAGGCGTAACCAACCAAACTCGACGACAGCACCGTACCCAAGACAACAAGCACGGTGACAACAATCGAATTGGACAGTGCGTCGATGAATCCCATCCACGGCACGCTGCCTGTTTGGCGAATCGCCTCTGCATAGTTTGAAAACTGTGGATCGCGCGGCAAAAGTCCTATTCCGCCACGCATTGCAGCGGCAGCACGCGCGGGTGTTTCTAGGCTGACAACAGCCATCCACCACAACGGAAAAATGAAGATGGCCGAGCCCATGATGAGCACGAACCACAAGAGAATCGAGAGGAAGATGGGGCGCTTCATTCACTTCCTCAGGGATTCGTAATACACAGTGCGCGCGCTCGTTCGAAGGATGACGAAAGTGAGCGCAAGCACGAGGACAAGCAAGATCCACGCCATGGCACTGGCGTAGCCCATGTCGTAGGTTTGAAAGGCTTTGTTGAAGAGGTAGAGCACATAGAACCGAGTCTTGTCGCCGGGACCTCCGCCGGTCATCACATACGCTTGCGTAAACACTTGCAGCGCGCCGATCACAGCCATGATGAGATTGAAGAGGATCACGGGCGACAGCATCGGAAGAGTGACGCGGAGAAAGCGACGAACTGGTCCGGCACCGTCGATTTCCGCGGCTTCATAGAGATCGCGCGGAATCTGTTGAAGTCCCGCGAGATACACCATCATCGAACCGCCGACCAACCAGAAACTCATCACAGCGAAAGCAGGCGCACCGAAGATTCCCGCATCTTTGCCAAGCCAATCCGGTCCGTCGATCCACACAAGCGAGAGCGCTTGATTCAGCAATCCAACCTTTGCATCGAAAATCCATTGCCAGAGGATGGAGATACCAACACCAGCGAGCACGCTTGGCAGATACCACATCGCGCGAAACACGGCGATTCCACGCACTTTTTGTGACATCACGACTGCGGCAAGGAGCGCCAACGCTTGCCCAAACGGCACCGCGAGAAACGCGTAGTACCCAGTCACCCAAAGCGACGCACGGAATGTTTCGTCGCGCGCGATCAGTTGGGTGTAATTATCGAAACCGACCCAATCTGCACCCGAAAGTGGGCCAGAGCCTTTCCAGTTCGTGAGCGACAGAATGAGCGAAAGCAGAATCGGGAACGCCATGAAAAGCAGAAAGCCTGCGACCCACGGCGAGACGAACAAAAACCCGGCACGCTCTTCGCCCCGCGCATTCGCGCCGCGTGGCGCACGAAGAAGGAGATACGCAATCAGAGCGGCGAACAGGCCAAGCAGGGCAAGGCCAAGCCATTCAAGCACGCTCCATTGCACTGATTTCGGGTTCAAGCCGCCGGGCACAAAGTTGGTGTGCGTGGCCCACTTGCGCTCGAAAGTCTCGACCATTTCGGAAACACCGATGTCGCCCGTGCGAAGTCCTTGCTCGAGCACAGGACCAAGGATTTCATCGAACGCAGCATCTCGAGGCCATTCAATCACGCTCGCGCTTTCGATCGCGTCAAGGAAGCCTTGGTTGTTCGCTGGAGGCAGTGCAGACTCGAGGAATGCGGGGCTTTCTGCCACAGAACGCATCGTTGGAATGGCCAATCCAAGCCGCGCGTTCGCCTCTTGCGATGCGCGATTTGTGAGCCACTTGATGAGCTTCCACGATTCTTCAGGGTGTTTCGTGCCCTGCGCCATCGACCAACTCACCGTCAGCACGCAATTCGACGCACGACTCCCGCGCGGAAGTGGCGCAAAATCCCATTCAAATCCGCCTTCTGCGGGCGGTGGGATTTTGCGATACGCCGGGATCACCCAACGCCCAAATGGGCCGGCGAGGCCCACATTTCCGCTGTTGAAAATGCTCGAGCCGGATGCCATCTTGCTGTTGCCAGGCACCAGCGCGCCACTTTCATCGTGTCGCCATGCACGCAGCCGCTCAAGCGCGCGAACGGACGCGGGCTCACCCAAACGGACACTCTTCAAATCGCCGTCGATCGCTTCAGCACCCTCCGTTCGGAGATACGAGCGCACGACGAACGACCATGTCACAAACTCACTTCCGATGATGCGATCTTCTTCTCGCGTGCCTGGCGGCGACAGTTTTCCAATGGCGCGCGCTGCAGCGATGTAATCGTCCCAAGTCCAATCGTCGTTTGGAAAGGGAACCTTCGCGCGACGGAACAGATCCTTGTTGTAGTAGAAGCCGACGGTTGTGAAATCTTTCGGGATACCGTAAAGCGGCCCCGAGCCAACGCGAACTCCATCGGATTGGAATGCTGCAACTGTTTGCGGATAGAAGTCGTTGAGGTCAAGCGCTGAAGTGTCGCCCGCAGCGCGCGCCTGTCGCTCACGCTCCACGAAGTCATCGATGGGGCGCATGACTTCGAGCCCCGCGAAGTTGGCAACGCGCTCGTACCCAACATAGAAGACATCGGGTGCCTCACCCGAAACCATCATGGTCTGTAACTTCGTGTAGTACTCGCCGCTCGAGCCTGCGTTGATGCGTCTGACGCGAATGCCAGGGTTCGCTTGTTCGAACTCGCGCAATGCGTTCTGAACAATGAGGTCTTCCTCTTGTCCGCCCTCGCCGGACCAGTGCATGACGGTCAGTTCGATTTCGCCCGACTGCAGGGCTCCGGCCGTCGCCGTGCGGTACACGACGCGCGCAGTGGCTGCGGCAACCAAGACGAGCGCAATCATTGCCAGGATGCGCGTGGTCCAATCGCCGAGCGTTGATTTGGTCTTGCGAGGCTCGAGAGACACGGTCGGCGAGTATAAATGAATGGATGCCTAGATATGCTGTCTCTCGCGTTGTTGCGGCTGCGGTTGCGGCTGTGGTTGCGGCATGGAGTTCGGCCTGTGTGTCCTTTGCGGTGCCGCCCGAACTCTCTCGTGTGCTTCCGCCGTCGATCGAGGTCGTTTCGGTCGCGTCGGGCACATCGAAGGTGACTTTCTCGCACCGCCCCGAGCGCGCAGAAGCGAAGGTCTTCGTCGCCGGCGACTTCAACGGATGGAACCCAACCGCGACCCCGATGGAGCGAATGGGCGATGGCGACTTCCGCGCGACCGTCGAGATCGCAGACGGCCGCCATGGCTACAAGTTCGTGGTCGATGGGAAATGGCTTGCGGATCCCCTGAATCCGGCGCGCGAGCCAGACGGGCACGACGGATTCAACTCGGTGCTTGTGCTTGGGAAGGGTGGCGCCGACGAACCAACCGAGCAACGCGTGGTCGCGGGGTTCGCCACGCCCGACTGGGCGCGCGATGCGATCTGGTACCAGATCATGCTCGATCGCTTTGCAAATGGCGACGCGACGAACGATCCGCCGAACACGCGGCCATGGACGAGCGCGTGGCGCGAGACGAGTCCGTGGGAAACCGCGAACGGACAGAGTTTCTGGCAGTGGTCTGTCTTCAACCGTCACTACGGCGGCGACCTTGAGGGTCTGCGTGCGCGCATTCCGTACCTGAAGGCGCTTGGCGTGAACGCCATCTACCTCAATCCGATGTTCGAGGCGCCGAGTCATCACAAGTATGACGCGACGAACTTCGTGCACATCGATGACAACTTCGGGTCGGCGGGCGACGCCGAGATGTCGGCTGCGAACGAGGACCTGCTCGACGATTCAACTTGGGGTTTCAACCAAAGCGATCGACTTTTCCTCGAGGTCGTGCGCGAACTGAAGGCCGCGGGATTTCGCGTGATCATCGACGGCGTTTTCAATCATGTGGGCGACACGCACCACGCGTTCGTCGATGTGCGTGGGCGCGGCGCGGAGGGTGCTGCGTCGCCGTATTCAGACTGGTTCGAGATCGAGAGTTTCGAGCCGTTTGTCTATCGCGGTTGGGCTGGATTTGGCCAATTGCCCGCGTTTCGGAAGAGTTCCGACGGTCTTGCGAGCGCGACGCTCACGAAGCACATCATGGATGTGACGCGGCGATGGATGGATCCAAACGGCGACGGCGATCCGTCGGATGGTGTCGACGGATGGCGGCTTGATGTGCCGAACGAGGTGCCCATGGGCTTCTGGCGCGCGTGGCGGAAGACCGTCAAAGAGGTCAATCC
>JASGCF010000202.1 GCA_030054275.1 Limnohabitans sp.
GTCGTTTGTTCGACACCCGTCGTTTTCATCCGCACGGCTTCGACGCGCGCAAGGTGAGGCTGCGTTTTGGGCGCGAGCGATTTCTGGTTGCTCTCCTGGTCGAACGGCACCTCGTTGGGACACCCTTGCTGCGCTCGCGTCGCGAACAATCTTGACGGTTGGCGCGCTTGATGAGCGATATGCTGACCTCGCGCAGCGTGCAGCGCGATACGCACCTCTGTTGCAAGTCGAAGTTGTCGCGCATGCTGGACATGTGCTTCCACTGGAAGCACCGCGTGCCTGTGCGCGTGCCATTCTTGCTTCACTTTCCTCCTCACACACCTGAACTTCCTATGACCACTGCATATCCGCCGACCAAGGCAACAACAGAAACAGCCGAGAAAATGCGCGCCGCCCTCGCGTGGCAAGAAGTTGCCATGGAATGTCACGGGAAGCCGTTTTCCGAAGTGCGCTATTTCAAGGCAGAGCGCATTGCGAAGATCGTGATCCATCGACCGGAAGTTCGCAATTCGTTCACGCCGCGCACGGTCGAAGAGATGCGCGTTGCACTTGAGAATGCGAAGCAGGATCGGGAGGTTGGTGTTGTGATCCTCACTGGCGAAGGTGAGCGCGCGTTCTGTGCTGGTGGTGATCAGCGCGTGCGCGGTCACACTGGGTATCGCTCGGAGTCGGGCGGTGAATTCCTGAATGTCCTCGAGTTTCAGCGCGAGATTCGCACATGTCCGAAGCCCGTCGTTGCCATGGTTGCGGGGTGGGCGATTGGTGGCGGACATGTGCTGCACATGATGTGTGATCTCACCATCGCCGCAGAAAACGCACGCTTTGGACAGGTCGGGCCGCGTATGGGAAGTTTCGACGGCGGTTACGGCGCGAGTTACATGGCGCGCATCATCGGGCAGAAGAAGGCGCGCGAGATGTGGTTTCTCTGCCGCAGTTACTCGGCACAGGAAGCGCTTGAGATGGGATTGGTGAATGTGGTTACGAGCGTCACCGAACTTGAAGAGGTGACCGTGCAATGGTGTCGCGAAATGCTCGCGAACTCGCCGACGGCACTGCGCGCGCTGAAGGCCGCGTTGAACGCCGATTGCGACGGACAGGCGGGGCTGCAGGAACTCGCAGGAATCGCAACGATGCTCTACTACATGTCGGACGAAGCGAAGGAAGGCCGCGATGCGCAACTCGAAAAGCGCAAGGCCGATTTCCGCAAATTCGCGCCGTGAGGATGAAGCCGCGATGACGAGTGCTACGCGACCAAGCACCATTGCTGTCTGGATCTCTGCGATCCGGCCGAAGACGCTTGGTGCGTCGCTTTGTCCCGTACTCGTTGGCGCGACTCTCGCACGCATCGATGGTGTGTTGAAGTGGGATCGCGTGCTTGTTGCCCTCGCGGGTGCATTGCTTCTTCAAATCGCGAGCAACCTCGCGAATGATCTCTTCGATGGATTGCGTGGGACAGACGGTGCGACGCGCGTTGGGCCGCAGCGCGCCGTCGGTTCAGGATTGGTCACGCCGCGCGCGATGGTGTCGGCACTCGGATTGACGTTGGTTTTTGCGGCACTTCCGGCCGCGTGGCTTGCGGTGTACGCGAGCCCCGTGTTTCTCGCGATCGGAATGCTCGGCGCGATGTGCGCGGTTGGATACACCGCGCCGCCGATGTCGCTTGCCTACCGCGGGCTTGGTGATGTGTTCGTCTTCCTTTTCTTTGGACCGATCGCTGTCGCGGGAACGCGCGCTGCATGCGACGGTGCATGGACCACGCCTGCGCTTGTCTGTGGTTGCGCCACAGGCGCGATTGGTGTGTGTCTTCTTGCGACCAACAATTTGCGAGACGAAGCGGGTGATCGCGCGAGCGGCAAGCGCACGATTGTGGTGCGATTCGGCGCGCGATTCGTTCGCACATTGATCTCGCTCTGCGTCAACATTGCCATCGCTGTGCCAATCATCGCGGCGTTTGTGTTTGGACTTCCGAAGGGCATCATGATGGCGTCGGTGGTTGCGGCACTGCTCGGCGGGGCGGCGTCGCCGCGGCGTTCAGGCGTCGGCGCAGAACACTTCGGCCTGCGCCTCGCAATGTTTGGACTGCTGCTTTACGCGTACGGCATCGCGTTTGCCGCCGGGTCGTACATGGACTGGGGCGTTCGATGATGGAGAGCGATGCGGAAATCTTGCGCGTTGCGCTTCCTGTGAAGCGGGAAGCGCAGGCGTTGGTCGGTTGCTCGCTGCGTGAAATTGCGTTCTTGCGCGTCTTCGACGAAACGACTGGCCGCGTTGGATTCGGTGAGTGCGCGCCGCTTGCGGGATTGCATCGTGAAACGCTTGATGAAGCGATCGAAGCACTGGAATCATGGATTGATGGTGCGTGCGATATCGACGCGTTGCCGCCAAGCGCTGCGTTTGCCGCTTCGACCGCGACAGAGATGCTCGATGGCTTTGGTACCAAGCCGTGCGTGGCGGCGGAGGTCGCGGGTTTTTTTGCAGGAACCGCGGAGCAATTGCGTGGTGATGCACTCACGCGGCTTTCGCAGTTTCGCTCGGTGAAAGTCAAGATCGGACGCGCGTCGCTCGCGGACGATCGTGCGCTTGTCGAACGCGCGCTTGAGGTGCTTCCGCATGCTCGGCTTCGTCTCGATGGAAATCGCCGCATGTCGCTTGCGGCGTGCACCCAACTTCTCCGCGGAGTCGATCCATCTCGCATCGAGTATCTCGAAGAACCGCTTGCAGACCCGCGGCAGCTCGTCGAGTTGTCGTTTGGAGTCGGCATGATGATTGCCCTCGATGAACTGGTGGTCGATTCAACAGACGAAGCACGCGCACTTCGGGAGAATCTCACGCGCGGCGGAAAACTCGTAAGCGCTTGGGTCTTGCGTCTGTCGGCGCTTGGATCTTTGGACGCGATTCGCGCACGCGCCGCAGAAGCGAGCGCGCTCGGCGTTCCGCGTGTCGTGCTCTCGACCGCGTACGAGAGTTCGTTCGCGCTGCGTGTCGCGGTGCATCTCGCCGCGACGATTCCGAATGCGCGCTGTGCGCACGGCATCGGAACCGCCGCGCTTCTCGCGGAAGATTCGTGCGTGCCGGCGTTCCCTGTGCGTGGTGAAGTTGCGGGCGACGCGTTGCCCACGCCATTCGCGGAGGCATGGTCGTGAGCGACGCGGCGATCACGATCGTCGAAGTGGAGAGCGGTGTCGATCCGATGCCGCAGTTCGAGGCGATCTGGTCGCGTGGTGGGCGCGCGTTGCCGATCGCGCGCACCATTCCGGCTGCGGCGCGTGCGGCACTCGAGGCGCGGGTGCAAGCGATCCGTGCGGAGCCAGCACCAGGCATCGTTCTTTCAACGAGCGGTTCGAGTGGTATCCCGCGGCTTGTCGATCTGTCGCTTGAGGCGATGACGGCCAGTGCGCGCGCGGGTGCGAGCGTGATTCCATTCGGCGCCGGCGATCTCTGGCACGCGTCGCTCGCTCCGTCGCATGTGGGCGGCGTCATGATTTTGATGCGTGCAAAAATCCTCGGCGGATCGGTGCGCTTCGGCGCGCAGCCGCGCATGTGGAGTGATCTTGAAGGATGCAGTCATGTGTCGCTTGTCGCGCCGCAGTTAGCGCGACTTCTTGAAGATCGTGCGCCTGTGCCTTCGTCGCTCAAAGCGGTGATGCTCGGCGGTGGGCCAAGTGCGCAGGCGCTGCATGAGCGCGCGATTGCGCGTGGAGTTCCGCTCTTTTCGACGTATGGGATGACGGAGACGTGCTCGCAAATCGCTACAGGTCGACGCGCGATCGGCGACGCTGCGACACTCGCGGGTCCGCCGCTTCCGAGCGTGTCTATTTCGATTGCGCCCGAAACAAGCGAGATCCTTGTCGATGGCCCAACGCTCGCGCGCGGCGAATGCATCGATGGTGTTCTTCGTCCGCTTACGCGGCCGTATCACACGCGCGATGCGGGATTCTTCGATGATCGCGGCCGCTTGCACATCGTCGGACGACTCGACGCGATGTTCATCTCAGGCGGAAAGAACATTCATCCTGAAGTGATCGAGCGCGCGCTTTGCGAACTGTCATGCGTACGCGCGGCATGCGTGGTTGGCGTACCCGATGCGAAGTGGGGGATGCGACCGGTCGCGTTCGTCGACCTCCGAACGCAGACAGGGCGCTTTATCCGCGAGATCATCAGCGAGACGCTTGAGCGCCATCTTGTTCCCGACGCGGTCTATGCGTTGCCCCCGGATGAACTGGCGGCCACGAAACCGAGCCGCGCGCGTCTTGCCGCACGCCTCGCGGCGGGACAGCGCTTCAACGAAGTGTGAACGCTGCGCGGCTCTTGGCTCGCGAGCGATTCGCCACGATCGAGTGAGCGCGGCAACGCGCTTAGGTCGACGCGTCGAGTGACCCAGTGCGACTCATCGTTTCTTCAAGCCACGCGCGAAACGCTTCGGGAAGATCTGTCGACTCGCCTGCACGACGATCAATGGCAACCCGTTTCACCCGCAGCGTGATCGCCTGCGTCGCACCAAGCGAGAATCGCCACGCAAGCGCGAATCCGCTGCGACCAATTTCGACGGCGCTGATCTTCGCAGTGACGCGGTCGCCCACGCGTATTGGCATGCGGTAGTTTGCTTCGCAGTGGACAACGGGCGTTGGCGGGAATCGCCCTTCGAGCATGTCCTTCAGGTGGAACCCGCCGAGTTCGAGCCAACGCTCGAAGAGTTCCTGTTCCATCTCAAAGATGCGTGGGTAGAAGATCACGCCCGCAGCGTCGGAGTGGGGGAGGCGAACGACCAGATGCTCGGTGAAGTCGGCTGCGTTCATGTTGCGAAGAATACTTCGCGTGCGTGTGTAGCGTTTCTGCCGCAGGCGTTTCGATCGGTTACAACACACGCCTCATTCGAAGACTTCAACGGAGACCCACATGAGCACCTGCCCACTTTGCCGAGTTTGCCCAGCCCTTTCGCTTCTCGCCCTTGTCGCGGTTCCAGCGGCGCTGCTCTTGGCCGCTGCGCCGATCGCGCCGCAGGACGGCGGCACGAAGAAGGAGTGGGGCGTCCACGACAAGGATCGCCCGCAGCCTGCGATGGTGACGCCTGCCGGACACGGCACTGCGCCAAGCGACGCCATCTCGCTCTTCGATGGCAAGAGCCTCGACGCGTGGACTGGTGGCGCCGGTACCGCTGCATGGGAGGTGAAGAAGGACGAGCGCGGCGAACCGTACTTCCAAGTCAAGGCAGGCTCCGGCAACATCCGCACGAAGGAAGGTTTCGGCTCGTGCCAGTTCCACATCGAGTGGATGGTGCCCGAGAGCTGCAAGTGCAACGGTCAGCAGGGCTGTAATAGCGGTGTCTTCTTCATGGACCGCTACGAATTGCAGGTGTTGGGTTCGAATCCCAACAAGACCTATGTCGATGGCATGGCAGGCGCGATGTACGGTCAGTACCCGCCGCTCGTGAATGCGTGCAATCCGAACGGTCAGTGGAACACATACGATGTGATTTTCCACGCCCCGAAGTTCAAGTCAGACGGCGCGATTGAGAAGGCTGGCACGATGACGGTGTTCCTGAATGGCGTGCTCGTGCAAGATCATTCCGAGATCTGGGGCGCGACCGCGCATGCCGCGAAGGCGAAGTACTCGGCGCACGAGCCGAAACTTCCGATTGGCCTTCAGGATCACGGCGACGCGCTCTGCTTCCGCAATGTGTGGTTGCGCCCGCTCTCGAACTGACTCACGAACGGACTTGCGAACGGACTTGCGAACGGACTTGCGAACGGACTGTCACGATCGCTGATTCGCAGCGCGAACGCGCGAGAACAACACACGGGAAAGATCCAATGGGTTTCTACTTTCGACGATCGGTCAACCTTGGTCCGTTTCGCGTGAATCTCTCGCGTGGCGGAGTTGGTTGGTCTGTTGGCGGTCGCGGACTCCGGACAGGGCGAAGCGCACAGGGACGCCGTTACACGACGATTTCGATTCCTGGCACGGGTGTCGGTTATCGAACCGGCGGTGCGCGGGGCTGTGTTCTTGTACTGATCGCGTTGCCGGCCGCTGTGGTGGTTGTTATTGGAAGCGCGGTGCTTTTCGTATCCGATTGGGGGATATTTGTATGAGTTTGCTTGATCGCATTCGTTGGAAGCGAACGCTTCGCACGCCATCGAGTGAGCGTCTGCTTGGCATGGTTGACGGACGCGACGCGGTGGCTGTC